>JAFUZV010000111.1 GCA_017476425.1 Selenomonadaceae bacterium | reverse complement strand
GCCGTTGTATTCTCATTCATTATTCTATCATTCCTCTCAATTTATCAATATGATCGTTAAGTTCCTTTTTAATGATCGTTAAAACTTCCTCACAAATAAATTTTTCATAGCTGTTTAGAAAATCTTTTTTAATTCCGTAGAATCGTCCGCCGGGTCGATCAACTAACGCTTTATAAATATGTTCACTATTATATTCATCGCTGTTTAAAAAATTGTGATATTTTTTCGGTGAAGTCATTAATTGCAAAAATTTTTCTTTGATCTTCTCTGCTAACTGATTTGAATCAGCCTCAACACTCCAAATGAAAGTTGCAAGATTTTTATCAAATTCAGTTGGATTGTACAAAATTTTTTTATAAAGTTCAATCGCTCCATAAATTCCAGCATTAGCATTTTTACCTTTTTGAAATAAAACTCTCTGCGCCGCCTCATTGTAACATTTCCAGATATGCGGGTGACCTTTAACATTGCTGAAGCCGGTTATATAATTTTTCATCACTTCACTTAAACAACCATTCGCTTGCCAAAATTTAACATATTCAGCAAAATAATTATCACATTGATTAATTCTTCCTCGAATTTCTAACAGTTCGTGTTTAATCTGCCGACGAAGATCACTAACCATAGGTCTATGCCAATGTAAAATTTCGTAAGTATCGTGAATACTTCTTGCGATTAACACGTCACGATTTTTTTTGATCAATTTTTCCTTGCGAGTTTTGGCATCAATTATCGGATCATAATCAATTTCATCTAATAAATCCATAAGAATGAAAACAATCATTGAATTATTTTTGCCGCTCTCTAACAACATTGCTAAATCTTCTATTGACTCACGACCTAGCGGATGAGTTTCAAAGATCGCACAACGATTAAACTTTTCAAGATCAAATTGTAAATCTTCACTATAAGCCGGTATGAAAACTTCAATCTTCGGCGGCAAATTATAAGTTGAGATCGTCAACAAATTTTCTTCTTCGTCGAGTTGAAATTTTATTTTGTCGTGACGGATCAAAATTGTTTTGTGAGTTCCTCCGGGCAATTTTGACATTGCAATTTTCAAAATCCAACAGGCGAATTTCCATCTTGAGTCATCGCCCAAAAATATCCAACGTGTCATTTCACACCTCACTAAATTTCATTCTTGATAAATTTTTTCTCTTATGTATATAATTTTACACGAAGTAATTTAAAGAATAAATTCAAATTAAAATTATCGATTAAAAATTTTTCATTCGCCAATTAATTCTTCAAATTCTCCATTTATTGTTAAAATCCCTCGTTAAAAGACACTTTATCATAAAAATATCTTACTAGTGTTGCACATTAAATTAATTCTGAGAACCAGCAATGCTATGAAATTCCAATACAAGATATAAATTTAACGGCAATCATCCTGTTGATTTTTTAGTAATGATTCTTTTAATTTTTTTTATTTTAAATTATAGAAAAAAATTGATCAATCAAGGTTGCTTTTTGTCAGATAAACTTTTATAATAAATATGAAATTATAATGTAAAGGTGATAGATAAATTGTGAATCCAAACAGAACGAAAGTGCAGAGCAATATTCGCTGGCTAGTGATCGTTCTGCTACTCGGAATATTTATAGTAATTTGTCGTTATGGCTGGTTGCAACTTGTGCAAGGCAGTGAACTTGCTGAGAGAATGCGCTATCAAGTCGGTCAAGATTATTTAGTACAATCGCCACGTGGAGCAATAATCGATCGTAATGGCAGAGAATTAGCAATCAGCACAATGACAAAATCTCTCTTCGTTGATCCTAATCATGTAGAGAATCCTGAAGAACTTGCAGCCGATCTTGCACCGTTGACAGGTAAGACGGAAGAAGAAATTTTAGAGGATATTAGAGTTGGCGGCGGTTTCAGCTGGGTTAAACGTCGAATGGAACAATCAGAATATGAAGCAATAAGGACTTTGATTCGTGAGAAAGGTTATGCAACTTGTCTCGGCTTTCGTGACGAAGCAAAAAGATATTATCCAAATGATGTTTTAGCGGCGAATGTGATCGGCTTTGTTGGAACTGATGATAAAGGTCTTGACGGAATTGAACAGGCTTATGATAGTTATATTAAAGGTGAAGTTACGGAATCATTTTTATATACTGATCGACAAGATCGTCCGATCCTTGAATCGATATTTGTAAAACACGGCTATCAAGGTGATCATTGCAAGACAATTCAACTTACAATAGATAGTGCAATTCAATTCATCGTGGAGCAGGAACTTGATCGAGCAATGGCGGAAAATTCACCGTTGTCGATCACTTGTGTTGTAATGGATCCACGAACCGGTGAAGTACTTGCAATGGGATCAAGACCTTCATATAATCCTAATCGATTTTGGGATTATGATGCAGAAGTCTGGAAAAATCGCGCTGTCTCATTCATTTATGAACCTGGATCAACTTTTAAAGCGATAACTGCAGGCGCAGCATTACAAGAAGGCGTTGTTACTCCGAATCAAATTTTTGTTGATCCGGGTTATGTAATGGTCAGCGGTAAAAAAATTCAAAACTGGAATGGTGAAAGTTTTGGAACGGTAACATTTACAGACGTTATAAAAAATTCTCTTAATACAGGTTTTGCACTCGTCGGACTTGATCTCGGTGCTGAAAAGTTAACTGATTATGCAAAGCGTTTCGGTTTTGGTGAAATTACAAATATTGAATTACCCGGCGAAGAGCCCGGAATTTTATTTGATCCTATGTATATGGTTGATTCTGATATTGCAACGATGGCGATCGGTCAAAGTATTGCAGTTACACCTTTGCAACTTGTAACGGCGATGAGTGCTATTGCTAATGACGGAATTTTACTCAAGCCGCATATTGTGAAGATGATCAAGAATGCTGACGGCTCAACATTTAGTGAAACTCGTGTTGAAGAAAATAGACGATCGATCGAATCAGCAACAGATAAAACGCTTGTAAGTCTTTTGGAGCAAGTTGTATCAAGCGGCGGCGGCGGCAAGGCTAAAGTTAAAGGTTATAGAATCGCCGGCAAAACCGGAACGGCTCAAAAAATTCGTGAAGACGGTATCGGTTATCAAGAAGGACGTTATATCGCATCATTTTGTGGATTTGCACCGGTTGAAAATCCTCGACTTACTCTTCTTGTGATGATTGATGATCCTTATGGAAATTTTTATGGTGGTCAAATCGCCGCGCCGGTTGCCGGAAGAATTTTTTCACAGATTTTTAGATATTTAAGAATTGAACCTTCAGATACACCGGCAGCAAATGAAGACGATGAAGCACCTGCTGATCTTGGTGAAGGTGATGCCGCCGGTAGTTCTGCTTATACTCAACAACGTGAAATTTTGCCTGCGCCGAGAGAAGTTCCGACCGGTAAAATTGTAATTCCTGATTTTTATGGAAAAAGTATTCGTGAGGCGGCAAGAATTGCAAATGAAGTCGGATTGAAATTTGAGAGTGACGGCAGCGGCTTTGCAGTTGAACAAAGTATTGCAGCTAATACGATTGTTGAAGGCGGTACAACGATCAAAGTTTATTTTGCACCGTAGAAAATTTTTTGCAATATAAAAGCACTTGATCTGAAAATGGATCGAGTGTTTTTTAATAGAATTATTTTTTATGATGAGGTGAAAAAATTTTTTATGAATAGTAATGAAAAAATTCTTGCGAAAAAATTTGTTGAAGAGATCAATAATCTTGCAAAGAAGATCGATCACGTGAGATTAATGGAAGTCTGTGGAACTCATACCGTTGCAATTTTCCGTGCAGGTATTCGTCAACTTTTGCCGAAAAATATTGAACTTGTTAGCGGTCCGGGTTGTCCGGTCTGCGTAACTTCTGATGATTATATCGACAAGGCGATCGCTTATTCAAAACTTGACGACGTGATCATAACGACTTTTGGTGATATGTTGAAAGTGCCGGGATCAAATTCAAGTTTAACAGAGGCAAAAGCTGATGGCGCAGAAGTTGAAATTATTTATTCGCCGCTTGATTCGATCGAAATTGCTAAAAAAAATTCGTCGAAAAAAATTATCTTTCTTGCAGTTGGATTCGAGACGACAGCACCGACGGCAGCGGCAACAGTTTTAGCGGCGAAAAATCAAGGTGTTAAAAATCTTTTTATGCTTTCGTCTCAAAAATTAGTTCCGCCGGCTCTTAAAATGCTTTTGAATGATGATGAAGTCAATGTTAATGGATTTATTTTGCCCGGACACGTCGCAGTTGTGATCGGATCAAATGCTTTCAAATTTTTGGCGAATGATTATAAAATTCCTGGTGTCGTTACAGGTTTTGAACCGCTGGAAATTTTACGATCGATCTTGCAGCTTTTGAAGATGATAACTGAAAATCGATCAGAAATTTTAAATGAATATCAAAGCGTTGTAACTGATGAAGGCAATCAATCGGCGCAAAAAATTTTAAATCAAGTTTATGAGCCTGTTAATGCAAATTGGCGCGGTATCGGTGAGATCGATCGATCCGGTTTAAAAATGCGTGATGAATTTGCTGACTTTGATATAGAAAAAATTTTGCCGTTGAAAGTTGAAACGTTAACCAAGAAAACTGCTTGCAGATGTGGTGAAGTGTTAAGAGGCGTGATTAATCCGACAAGTTGTCCACTCTTCGGAAAAAATTGTCAACCAATTCATGCGATCGGTCCTTGTATGGTTTCAGTTGAAGGTGTCTGCGCAGCGTGGTTTAAATATGGCGGCGGTAGATTGATTAATTTGTGATTAGATTTAAAATTGTTTGTTTAAAAATAGTGCAACGAAAAAATTTTTATGATACAATTCATTTAAAGTTGCGAATTAAATCGCGGAGGTGCTTTTTATGAATTACTTTATGATAATAATTTCGTTAATGATGATAATTTTCGGCGGCGTTGGTATCGACAGCGAATGGTCATTACTCGGAATGGCTTCAATGCTCGGCGGACTTTTTCTTGGTGCTCATTCGATAAAATCACTCAAAAAAGATCGAACGCCCAGACTTTCACTAAAGGATATTGATGAGGAAAAAGCTCAACTTCTTTGTGAAAGTTTTGATAAAGCCGTCAGTGATTATCGTTATCTTCAATCAATGCAGGGTAAACTCGGCGATAAAGAGATCAATAAACATCTTCAGAGAATGCAGCACACGGCGAAAAATTTAATTTTACACTTAGAAAAATATCCGGAACGAATCCCGACGGCGTTTAAATTCATTGATTATTATCAAGATCGTGCAGTTAAAATTGTTCAGCAGTATCAAGAATTTGAAGAGACGGAATTAACAACTGAAAAAGTTCGTGACTTAAAAGATCGTATGAAGTCGACATTAGCAGCACTTGATGAGGCTTATAACGAACAATTTGAAAAAGTTCTTAATGAGCAAATGATCTCTGTCGACGCAGAATTAAAAGTTATGGAGCAACAATTAGACGCTGAAGGAATTAAAAGACCGACGATCGATATTGGAATGCTTGATGATGATGGTAATGTTGTTTATTCTCCGAACAGTAAGCAACTCGGACGAAAGCATAAACCAAAAGCAAATTATGCAATTCCAACAGATTTAAATAATTTGTCAGTAATTCCTGATGGTAAACGTGCAATGGTTATCAATCGAAAGATCATTCAATCGCTGTTAGCAATGTTTTTCGGAGCACTCGGAGCACACAAATTTTATCAAGGCAAAAATCTTTCCGGCTTTATAAGATTATTTTTAACGTTGAGTATTGTACTTTTGCCGCTTATGAGTTTTATCGGTTTTTGTGAAGGTATAAGATATTTATTTATGTCATTGGACGATTTTTATTTGCAGTACATTGATGACGACGATAAAAATTAATCCAATTATATTTGTAACTGAAAGGGATTTACTACGATGGCAGTTAGAGCATTAATTTTTGGAACTGATGATCTTTTTCCGAAATTAAAACCATTTTATGATCGTGAAGTTGAAAAAGGAAATTTAGAAATTATTGGTTATGCCGTATTCAAAGATAATAAAATTTACCTTCTGAAAAATCTTCAAGGTGAAGGACTTAATGTTGTCTCGTTTGATAAAATGATAATTTCGTCAAGGAATAATTTTATTGTAAGATTGAAGATGGCAAATATCATATTCAATAAAAATTTTCATATAAATAAAAACATTTCTATTGATAACGTAATAGACGGACGGGTATTTCAAATTCAAAATTTTGATTTAATACAATTTTGTGATCAAGGAATGATAAAATCCACTATTCCTAATACTAATGTTCATGGCAATGTTACAAATTTTAGAGATAGTACTAACGTAATTTATCAAAGAATATATAATTCAAAAAAAGTTGAAATTGCACTTGGAATGAAAAGTTATGTGGCTTCGTCCAAAATAGAAGGACTTGGCTGGATTCAAATAGGTAATTTTTCTTCATTAGGTTGGGATATTATATTTCAATTAGGTTTAACTAATGATCATTATTATCAAAATGTAACTTCATATGGAATTTTTCGTTTAGATTGGGTTGTTCCTGATTTTTATATTCAAGATGAATCATTTGGATTTATAAAAATAGGATCAGATGTATGGATTGGCAGAGGTTGTCGCTTTAAAACTTCAAATCCTAATAAACCGCTTATTATAGGAAATGGCGCAGTTATAGCATCTGACAGCGTTGTAATAAAAGATGTTCCGCCTTATGCGATCGTCGGTGGTAATCCTGCAAAGTTTATTAAATGGCGTTTTCCACAAGAAATTATTGAAGGACTTGAAAAAATTCAATGGTGGAATTGGGATTTAGAAAAAATTTATGATAATTTTCAACTGTTCAAAAATCCTGAAGAGTTTGTTAAAAAATTTAGTTGATATTTTGGAGGTAATTTTAATGGCTGATATAAGTTTAGAAGACTTAATGAAGAACAAAGGACAATCGCAGCAATCAGAAGAGACAACAGCGGTTATAGTTGCACCGGAAAAAGAGATTGAAGCAGTAACTCAAAAAGTTGAAACGCTTTCACCTGAAGAACAAAGAAAAGTTCAAACGATCAAAGACGGTATCGATCTAATGGATACTAGTACACCTTTAAAATTTGGAGTCCAAGCGCAAAAAGAGATCGCACAATTTTCAGACAGCATTTTATCAAAAGTTCGCACGAAAGACAGCGGACAAGTTGGTGAACTCTTAGGCGATTTAGTTAGTAAAGTTCGTGGATTCGATCCGAGTGAAAAGAAATCTTTTTTGCAAAGTATTCCGATACTAGGTGGACTTGTCAATAAGGCACAAGATATTAAATCCGGCTATGAAAAATTATCAACACAAGTTGAAGTTATTGAACAAGGTCTGGAACGATCGAAAGTCAAATTAATGGAAGATATTGTAATGTTCGATACACTTTACGCAAAAAATTTGAGTTACTTCAAAGAGTTGCAGCTTTATATCAGAGCCGGCGAAGAGAAATTGCAAGAGATGAGAGAACTCACGATGCCGAAATTGAAAGCACAAGCTGCGGCGGCTAATGATCCTATGGCTGTGCAAGTTGTCAGCGATTTTGAACAAAGTGTTGATCGTTTTGAGAAAAAAATTCACGATCTTAAACTCAGCAAAACATTAGCGATTCAAACTGCGCCGCAGATTAGATTGATTCAAAATAATGATCGTGTGCTGATCGATCGTGTCCAATCAGCGATCTATCACACAATACCACTTTGGAAAAATCAAATGGTTATTGCGCTCGGTCTTAGCAATCAGCAAGAGACAATTAAATTACAACGTGCCGTCACTGATACAACGAATGAACTTTTAAAACGTAATGCCGAAATGCTTAAACAAAATACACTTGAGACGGCAAAAGAAAATGAACGTGGAATTGTCGACATTGACACAGTTAAAAAAGTCAACGAAGATTTAATTTCAACGATTGAAGAAACAGTTAGGATTCAAGAAGAAGGCAGAAGAAAACGTCAAGAAGCTGAAAAAGAATTAGTAGCGATTGAAGGTCGTTTGAAAGATGCACTTTTGAAGAACAGCGAAAGATTTAAGGCGCAAAAATAATCGATCAAATAAAAAAAGATTCTTTGCAAATCTCACGATGAGATCACTGCAAAGAATTTTTTATTTTAAAATCGACATAAATCTTAATTGCTGATTAAATTTTTATTAGACATTGAGCGAATTATAAATTATAATTCCTTGATTAAAAATTTATATTTGCATTATTATTAAATAAGATAAGTTATTGACTTGTACCTAAAATCTCATCTACAAGTTTATCTAATTCATATATTTCATCTTCACTTAATAAATCGTTGT
Source organism: Selenomonadaceae bacterium (assembly GCA_017476425.1). Taxonomy (GTDB): domain Bacteria; phylum Bacillota; class Negativicutes; order Selenomonadales; family Selenomonadaceae; genus Quinella. The sequence continues at coordinate 5,065 of JAFUZV010000111.1, read as the reverse complement.
CTTCTTTATATCCAAGTGCTTTAGCTTTAGCAAAATCTGCCTGAGCTTTTTGATTATCACCAACTTCTTGATAGCATTCACCCCGCCTATTATAGCCATCGGGATCATTCGGCACAAGCTGAATGTATTTAGAGTAATCGTTAATAGCCTTTTTATAGTCTTTTAAAACATTTTTGTAGATGAGACCACGATTATAATAAGCAACATAATAATTTGGATTAAGTTGGATAGTCTTATTATAGTCTGCTATTGCTTGCTCATCATTTTTTAAATTATGATAAGTACGACCACGGTTGAAGTAAGCATCATCATCTTTTGGATCAAGTTGGATTACCTTATTATAATCAGCTATTGCTTGGTTGTAATTTTTTAATTTAAAATAAATGCCACCACGATAATAATAAGCATTAACATTTTTTGGATCAAGTTGAATAGCCTTGTTATAGTCCGCTATTGCTTGCTCATATTTTTTTAAATATTTATAAGCGTTGCCACGATTATTGTAAGCATTAACATTTTTTGGATCAAATTGAATAGCCTTATTATAATCCGCTATTGCTTGATTGTAATTCTTTAAATCATAATAAGCAAGACCGCGATTTCGATAAGCCTTAGCATAATTCGGATTAAGCTCAATAGCCTTAGTATAATCTTCTATTTCTTGTTTGTAATTTTTTAATTTATTATGAAGGACACCGCGACTATTGTAAGCTTCAGCATAATTGGGGTCAATTTGAATAGCTTTATTAAAATCCGTCATGGCTTGATTGTAATTCTTTAAATCATAATAAGAATTACCACGATTTTTATAAGCTTCAGCATAATTAGGATTAATTTGTATTGCTTTTGTGGCATCTTCAATAGATTGATTATAATTTTTTAAATTCCAATTAACATAGGAACGTCCATTATAAGCTTCAGCAGCATTGGGATTTATTTGGATAGCTTCGTTATAGAGATTTAGAGCACTAATATAATCTTTTTGCTCTAAAAGTTTAACGCCTTCAGAAATTTTTTGATTGTAAAGCTCATCTTCATTAATACCAACACCGGTGTAAGTTTGACCTTCAGCATATGCTGTTAATGTGATCGGAAAATCATTAAAATAGATTTCCGGTGTGAATGTCAAACTACCAATGACGACAGAAGCCAAAATCAACTTTTTCAAATTCCTTCTAATATACATAGCTGTTCTCCTTAATTCTTATTTTCAATTTTTTTAGCTTTTTCAAAATCAACTTGAGACTTTGCATTATCTCCTATTGCGTTATAAGCACTTCCACGATTTTTATAGTAGACGGCTTTTTCAGGTGAAAGTTCAATGACCTTTGTATAATCAGTAATCGCTTTTGCAAAATCTTTTAAGTTATAATAAGCACTGGCACGCATATTGTAATAGCTGCCATTATTTGGATAAAGCTCAATGGCTTTTGTGCAATCGGCAATAGCTTTATTATAATCTTTTAAATTATAATAGACTTTGGCACGTCCATCATCTTCATTAAAATCAACAAGTCTAATTGCATCAATTCTATTTCCAGCAGTTAAACTTCTATTAATTTCAATTTTAAATTTTTTTGCTAGAGTTGATTCTTTTCTTGCCCATGATGCTCCATTTCCAAATTTCAATTCTGAATATCCACCGACAAATTCATCAACTGCTACCCAACGACTATAACCTAATCCGTCAGGTTGTGCCAACTTTAAAAATAATTCCGTTTTTGTCATGGCTATTCCTACAAAAAAAGTTTATAAGTTTCAATTCCTATAGCGTCAGCAATTTTTTGAATATTGTTTAATGAAATATTCCGTTGTCCTCTTTCAACGTCGCTGATATAAGTTCGGTGAAGATTGCACATTTCAGCAAATTTTTCTTGCGAAATTCCTAAATTCATTCTGTATTTGCGAAGATTCTCGCCAAAAAGTTTTAAAATATCCAATACTTTAACCTCCTGTATAAAATTTTAATTCTTTGAATACAATAAGTCTACATACAATAAGTTACATATAAGTAAATTAAATTATTCGTCGAAAAATTAATTTCGGCGGATTTTTTTGTTCACTAATTTAGATTTCAATTTTCTTGACGATAAAATTCAAGTGCGATAAAATATCAGAGTTTTGATCGAAAAAAATTTTTTTAATTGAGATCGAAGAGAGATTTATTTGAAAATATTTTTTGGAGGTAATTAGATGGAAAAATATTCGCCGCAGGAAATTGAAAAGAAGTGGCAAGACAAATGGGAAAATGATAATGCTTATAAAACTGAAATTGATAATTCACGTCCGAAATATTACGCGCTTGAAATGTTTCCATATCCAAGCGGCAATTTGCATATGGGTCACGTCAGAAATTATTCAATCGGTGATGTTGTTGCACGTTATAGGACAATGGCGGGTTTTAATGTCCTGCATCCTATGGGATTTGATGCTTTTGGAATGCCGGCGGAAAATGCAGCAATCAAACACGGCGTTAAACCTTCTGACTGGACATTTTCAAATATCAAAAATATGATTCGTCAACTCAAGCAGATGGGTTTAGCTTACGATTGGGATCGTGAAGTTGAGACTTGTAAGCCGGATTATTATCGCTGGACTCAATGGTTATTTGAATTATTTTATAAGCGTGGACTGGCTTACAAGAAGAAAGCAACTGTTAATTGGTGTGATACTTGCGGAACAGTTTTGGCGAATGAACAAGTTGTTGAAGGTAAATGTTGGCGTTGTGATCACGAAGTGCAAAAGAAGGATTTAGCGCAATGGTTTTTCAAAATTACTGATTACGCTGATGAATTGTTAGCCGATCTTGACAAATTGAATGGCTGGCCTAATCCTGTAAAGATTATGCAGGAACATTGGATCGGACGCAGTGAAGGTTTAGAATTTGAATTAGAAGTGCCTGAACTCAATGAGAAATTAGCAGTCTACACAACGCGACCTGATACGGCTTTTGGAATTACATTTATGGCACTTGCGCCGGAACATCCACTTGTTGAAAAAATTTGTGCAGTTAGTCCGAAGGCTAAAGAGATCAAAGCATTTTGTGAGAAAGTCAGAAATCAATCAGAGATCGAACGCACTTCAAGCGAATCTGAGAAAGAAGGAATTTTCACCGATATTTATTGCGTTAATCCATTCAATGGAAATAAAGCGCAGATTTGGATCACAAATTACGTTCTTGCTGATTATGGAACCGGTGCAATTATGGGTGTACCTTCAGGCGATCAACGTGACTGGATGTTTGCAAAGAAGTATAACATTGATATTATCTTGACACTTCAACCGAAAGGTCAGCAGCTTAAACTTGAGGATATGACGGCGGCTTACGTTGAAAAAGATGGTGAACTTGTCAATTCCGGCAAATTCACCGGTATGGAAATGCACAAAGCAATGAAAGCGATCATTGATGAAGCTGAATTGCAAGGCTTCGGCAAGAGAAAAATTAATTATCGACTTCGTGACTGGTTGATCTCACGTCAAAGATATTGGGGTGCACCTATTCCGATCATTTATTGCGATAAATGTGGTGAACAGCTTGTGCCGGAAGATCAACTGCCTGTAATTCTGCCGGAAGATGTCGAATTTAAACAAGGTGCATTGAGTCCGCTGTCGACTAGTAAATCATTTTACGATTGTAAATGTCCAAAATGTGGTGGTCACGCTCACCGTGAGACTGATACAATGGATACTTTCATTTGTTCAAGCTGGTATTATATGCGTTATGCTGATCCTCACAATGAAAAATTACCTTTCGATCGTGATAAAGTAAATTACTGGAATCCTGTCGATCAATATATCGGCGGCATTGAACACGCCATTTTGCATTTGCTTTATTCAAGATTTTTTACAAAAGTTTTGCGTGATGCTAAAATGCTTGATTATGATGAGCCATTCACAAATCTTTTAACTCAAGGAATGGTTATTAAAGGTTATACTGATAAAGACGGCAATTATGTCAAAGCGAAAATGAGTAAATCACTTGGCAACGTCGTTTCACCAGAAGAGATTATTGAAAAGTATGGTGCTGATACTGCAAGATTGTTTATACTTTTTGCTTCGCCGGTTGATCGTGATCTTGACTGGTCAGATGAAGGCGTTGAAGGTTCATTCAGATTTTTAAATCGTGTTTGGCGAATCGTTGATATTTTTGGTGAGTCGATCAAGTCCGGCGTTTCAAATTACGATGTTGAAACTCTCAACGATGAAGAAAAAATTTTGCGTCGTACACTTCACAAGACGATCAAAAAAGTTACTGAAGATTTAAGAGATCGTTTTGCATTCAACACGGCGATCAGTTCATTAATGGAACTCGTCAACGCTATGCACGCTTTTCAAAATAAATCTATCAATGCTAATCTTGCACGTGAAACGGTCGAGTCACTTTTAAAAATGCTTGCTCCATTCGTTCCTCATATTGCTGAAGAACTTTGGTCGCAGTATTTTAATGGCAGTGTTCATAAACAATCTTGGGTTGAATTTGATCCGGCGGCGATCGTTGAAAATGAAATTGAAATTGTCCTGCAAATCAATGGTAAAGTTCGTGATCGAATTAAAGTTCCTGCTGATCTTGACAAGTCAGCAATGGAAAAATTAGCTCTTGATCTGCCTCGTGCTAAAGAATTGATCGGCGATAAGAAAATTATCAAAGTGATCGCTGTTCCGAAGAAGTTAGTTAATATCGTTGTGAAATAAAATAGTTCATTGCAAAAAAATTTCTCTCATTGAAATAGTTCAGTGAGAGATTTTTTATTTTTCGTGAATAGTTAAAAAATTTTTAGAAAAATACTTGACAAATGATAAAAAAAAAAACTATCTTAGAATAAATTTTTTTTATATTAATTATTCAGGTGAAAGGTTTTTTGTGAGGTGATGCAATGCAGATTTTTTTGATCAGTTGCTAAAAGAAAATTTTGAATGAGAGGTGATTTCATTAAAGTCGGCGCGAGAAACTCCTGATTTTAATCAGGAGAGGAAAGCGCCCTTTCCTCCTTTACAATTAGATTTTTGTTTGCTATAATTTGTTTAGTTCTTTGAAAAGTTGAGATATGAGGTTGTCAACTCGTGC
>JAFUZV010000110.1 GCA_017476425.1 Selenomonadaceae bacterium | reverse complement strand
GCTCGTGGACTTTATAAGCCGTCGAAGAAATTAAATTTAAAACTTGATTCAGACAGTGCAAATAATCCGATCGCCTCAACAGAAGCGGTTGATATGACGGCTAAAGAGATCGAAGTCTCGAAAATTTTGAAAGATGCTTTTCCTTATTATGTCAATAGCCTTGATCTTCATGATCAAAGCGGAAAAGTTTTAGATTTGGACGATAAAGGCAATGGAACTTTCAAAGATTATATAAAGTCGAAATATATCGAATCAGCACAAAGTGCACTTGATAACGGCGTTGATCTTTCAAATGTCGATTGGGTAACGGTTAAAAATAATCGTGTCGTTGATGTCGATCTTGAAAAATATGCTAATACTGTAACGAGAATGAAAGCCGCTCCGGCATTTGATAAACTCGATCTTAGTTCTGCTGAAAATGATGAATTTGCAACGATGACGAATGAGCCGAAACATTTCAGCGAAATTTCTAAGAAGAATGAGATCAAGCAAGGTGAAATGGCTGATGAAAATTTAATTCGTTTGATGAATCCGATCAACTTTATTGGCGGAAATGTTCAGACTGCAACACATTTTAGAATCAGACACGGTGCTGCTGATCGTGATACTTCGTTAGCAATTCCGGCGATTCTTGCCTTGAAATTGCAATATAGCGGCATTGATGTTGATTTCTTTTCACCTTGGGCTCGTGGTCACGCCGGTGATTATGATCTTGAAGAACTTTTTGATTGGGCTGACAAAATTTGCAAAGCCGATCCGAGAAGTAAATAGGGCTGAGTCGTGAGGGCTGAGGGCTAAGAAATTCTACATTCTGCATTCTGCATTCTAAATTATTTTGGAGGTTTTTGAATTGGCTGAAACAAGCTATGAATTGCGATTTGACAACGATAATAAAAATATAGGGGGGGGGGGGGCAAAATGTTTACCTGTTGACGCTGAACATTGTGCAGGTTGTACAGCTTGTATGGCGATCTGTCCGAAAAATGCAATTTCAATGAGCGAAGACATTGAAGGTTTTCAATCGCCGGTGCTTGATGAAAATTTGTGTATCAACTGCGGCTTATGCAAAAAAGTTTGTCCGATCATAAATCAAAATAAAAATCCACGATCACCTTTAACATTCGCCGCTTGGATTAAAGATTTTCAACGGCGTTTGAGATCGTCTTCCGGTGGTATTGCTTATGCCATTGCTAAAAAATTCATTCTTGACGGCGGAATTGTCTGCGGAGCAGCAACTGAAGGCTTTGAAGTAAAACACATTTTGATTGATAACGTTGACGATCTTCATAAGACTCAAGGATCAAAATATGTTCAAAGTTATCTCGGTAATTGTTTCCGTGAGATTAAAAAATTGATCGCTGAAGGTAAAAAAGTTTTATTCACAGGGACACCTTGTCAAGTTTCCGGTATTAGAAATTATTTGAATAACGATCAAAATTTATTTACGTTCGATATTGTTTGTCACGGTGTTCCATCGCCAAAAGTTCTTAGAAAATATGTTGACGAACTCAAAAAAGAATATTACACGGCAACGACTCTAACATTTAGGGATAAAGTTGATGGCTGGTCTCCTGTACATAATTTTTCTCTATATGATGAAAGCGGTCAAACAGTTTTTCGTGAAAGCGGTTTCTCTAATGTTTATCTTACAGGTTTTCTCGGAGAAATTACCGATCGTAATTCTTGCGGAAAATGTCCATTTACTTCAGCGGAAAGAGTCGGCGATTTAACTTTAGCTGATTTTTGGGGAATTGAAAATATTAATCCTGCACTTAATGATCGTTTCGGCACTTCGCTTATTATTCCGAACAATCCTAAAGGTGAAATGCTTGCCTTGAGTATCAAAGATGAATTTGCAATGTTGCAACCTGTACCGATCGAAGCAGCAATAAATTTTCAAAGTCGTCTTCGTGAACCTTTGAAACCTTCACCATTGCGAAAAGATTTTTTTGATCATATGAATAGCGGCGGCAGTGTTATAAATTTTATTGAAAGCAAAGCGTTTAATGTCGGCGTATTGAATTTTCATTTTTCACCGAATTACGGCGCAAGACTTGTAACATATTCACTTTGTGAAGCGATTAAAAGACTCGGTTATAATCCTGAAGTGATAAATTTAATTGATATTAACATTCCAAAAGAAGATCCTATTCACGAAGAATTTCGCAAAAAATATTTTAATCGTTCACCTCAATTAATTGTTAGAGAACAACTGAGAATGTTTAGTCATCGCTGGAAAAAAATTGTCGTCGGCTCAGATCAAGTTTGGCATTTGCACGATACCGGAATTTATATGCTTGATTGGGCCGGCGGCAAAAAAACTTTTATTGCTTATGCTGCGTCATTCGGTCACGATTTTTATAATGGAAGAGTTCCACGTGCAAGCGCAGAAGTTTTATTGAAACGTTTCGATTATATTTCAGTTCGTGAAAAGTCCGGCGTTGATATTTGTAGAAGAGATTTTCACGTTCCGGCACTTCACGTTATTGATCCGACTATGCTTTTGAAAGCTGAAGACTACGAGAAGATCATTAACGCTGACGAAAATGTTTTTACAACTGATGAGCCATATATTTTTTCATCATTCATTGATCTGAATGTTTTAAAAAGCAATTTGAATGAATCATTGAAGACTTTCAAAGTATATGACGGTGAAACGAATGAAGATGGAAAAGAACATAAAATGGAAGATTGGCTGTCGTTGATTCGCAATGCTAAATATATTATTACAAGTTCATTTCACGCTTGTGTCTTCTCAATAATTTTTCATAAACAATTTATTATGGTCGGTCTCGGTAGCGGTAATGGCAGAGTGCCTTCATTACTTCAACAATTAAAAATTCCTTTGACTCGAATTGTTCCATCAGTGCAAGATGTAACTGTCGAAAAACTCGAAGAGAAGATCTACTATGATGAAGTCGAAAAACAATTAGCAATCGAACGCAAAAAAGGTATAGACTTTTTAAAAATGGCTTTGGAAAAACCAACAACTCAAAAAGGTGAAATTTTTGTAGTAAAATGATCATCAAGTTGAATTAAATAGATAATAGGATTGACAATCATACAATGACGTGATATATTTTAGTTAGAAATGAACGCGAACTAATCAGACTTCCATAACGCAAGAATAACCGCTTACCGGAGATTGGAGCCCAGCAAGCGGTTTTCTTGTACTCTGAATGAATTGGAGTCATTCAAGTTGGAGCGAAATTTTTAGTTTACTTACGATTGTTCTTAATTGTTAAATAATTAATTCTCAATCTAAATTGGAGGTTTTTAAATTGAATTTTACTTGTGCAAGAAAAGATTTAGTTGAGGCGTTTAATGTCGTTAGCAAGGCTATAGCGGCAAAAGCACAAATGCCCATTCTCACCGGTATTTATATGAAGGCTGAAGGCAGTACTTTAGAATTGCAAGCAAACAATTTTGAACTTGGAATTATCACCAAAATTCCGGTTAATACTGAAGTGCCCGGTGAAATTGTCGTTAATGGTAAATACATTCAAGAGATCATTAAAAAACTTTCCGGCGATACAGTAAGCATTAATCACGACGAAGAACAACACATTGTCAACATTAAATCTGAGACGGCGAATTTTAAATTGTTGAGTATGTCCGCTGAAGATTTTCCAAAAGTTAAATCGCCTGAAACATTTTCAACTTTCGGCTTGAGAGTTTCGACATTAAAAAATCTCATTCGCAAAACGGCTTATGCTTGTGCAAATGATGAAGTTCGTCCGATTTTCAGCGGCTGTTGTCTTGAAATTGCTGATAATTTCGTTTCAATGGTTGCAACTAATACTCATAGAATCGCAATTATGAAAGAACCGCTCGGTGAGCAAATTGAAAATGTTCCGCCGATCGTCATTCCGTCTAAAACTCTTTGGGAACTTTTCAGAATGCTTGATAATTCCGATCTTTCAAATAAAGTAACTATCGAATGCTCCAGAAAAAATATTTGTTTCACGTTCGATAATATTTTTATGACTTCTCGTCTGATTGATGGACAATTTCCGCCTTATGATAAAGTCATTCCGAAAGAATCAACAACGATTGTAACAATTAACGTTGAAGAAATGCTTGACGCTGTTGATCGTGTTGCTTTGATCTCAAAAGAGACTGAATATAATACAATTCGTTTTATATTCACTCAAGACGGCATAAATATTTCTTCAGATAGCCCTGATGTTGGTCGTGCTGAGGAACAGATCAGTGCAAAAGTTGAAGGTCCGGACGTTGATATTTCTTTCAATGTTAAATATATTGTTGACGTTTTGAAAGTTGTTGACACTGAAGAATGTATTATTAAACTTACCAAGTCGCTTAGTCCGATCGATCTTCGTGAAAAAGATCGTGATGATTTTATTTATGTCGTCACACCAGTAAGGACTAATTAATGGGTAATGACTAATGGGTAATTGGTAATTTTAATGTTGATCAGTAAAATTTATTTGAATGATTTTAGAAATTATGATGAATTGAATATTTCGCCGAACAGTATTATTAACGTCTTCATTGGCAAGAATGCACAAGGTAAGACGAATTTACTTGAGGCGATTCATTTTGCGTCATTCGGTCGATCTCAACGTGTGCAGAAAGAAATTGATCTGATTCGTTGGGATCAACCGCAGGCGATTATCAATCTCACTTTTAAAAAGTTTGACGTTGATCAATTTGTTGCATTTGAAATTTCAACGACTAAACAGCGGCGAATTTTACTCAACGATCAACCGATCAAAGTCAAACAGTTGATCGGAAAATTTAACACCGTACTTTTTACGCCGGAAGATCTTTTTTTGATCAAAGGCTCACCAACTAATCGCAGAAAATTTCTTGACGCTGAAATTTCTCAAGCCTCACCGATCTATTTTGCCGATCTGATCACTTATAACAAAATTCTTTTGCAACGAAATTCATTGCTTAAGCAGATCAAAGATGGTCAAGTTCGTATTGATTCGCTTGCATTGTGGAATGAACAATTAACTAATGTCGCCGTGAAAATCATTGCAAAGCGGCTTGAGGCTATCGACAAAATTAATCAGCTTGCTAACGATCTTCAACAAAAAATTTCTTCTCACGTTGAGAATTTAAAGATCGTTTATGAAATTCATCACTGCGAAATTTTACCTGCAGACTTGACGGCGTGGTTTAATAAAAAACTTTTTGAAAGTCAACAAGCTGATATAATTCGTGGAACAACGTCGATCGGTCCTCATCACGACGATATAAAATTTCTTATTAATGATCGTGATATTCGATCATTCGGCTCTCAAGGTCAACAGCGAACGGCAATTTTATCGCTAAAATTATCTGAACTTGAATTTTTGCACGAAGAAACCGGCGATTATCCGATCTTACTGCTTGACGACGTAATGTCGGAACTCGACGCAATGAGACGATCAGCACTTTTGAAATTCTTAAATCGTCAACAAATTCAAACATTCATCACTGCAACTGAAGCGGAATATTTTCCACGTGATACGAATGCTGAATTTTTTACAGTGCAAGCGGCTAAAGTTGACAAGTTATCCGTTAATGATTAAAATTGAGATAAAAAATTTTTCTACGGTGATAAAAATGAAAAAATTTTATCTTGATATAGGCTTGTTGATAATATTTTTGTTAGTGATGAGTTTTCATTTCATACCAAAAATTTTACACGAAGTTTTAGGATTAGTATTTTTTGTTATGATCGCAATTCATTTCAAATGGAATATTAATGCGTTTAAATCTCTTTTCAAACAACAAAAAAAGTGGCTATCAATCTTTTTGAATGCCGCTTTATTTTTTTGCATTGTAGTGATAATTTTCACCGGCGTTTGCATTTCAAATTATATTTTCAACGGAATGATCGATATGCAATTACAACGAAATATTACAATTCATCAACTTCACGTTTCGATCCCGTTTTTAATGATAATTTTGATCGGCTTGCATCTCGGACTTCATTGGCAAGGATTTTTTCAACGTTTGAAGAATATTTTAAATATCAACAGCGATTCAATAATTTATAAAATCACAAGTCGATTGTTGATCGTGATCTTGATCGTTGCAGGAATTTTCGGATCGTTTATGAATAAAGTCGGCGGAAGACTTCAAATGCAGCATCTTTTCGCTACGCCGGCAAGTCAACAATCATTTGAAATATTTTTGCTGATGATGATCGGAATGATCGCAATTTACACATTGATCGGTTTCATAATTAGCAAAGTGAGGCGATAAATTATGTCTGAATGGACTAAGCAATTAGGTGACGTTGGTGAGGATTTCGCAGCGAATTTTTTAACGTCGAAAGGTTATGAAATTCTTGATAGAAATTTTCGTTACGGGCGTGAAGCTGAAGTTGACATAATCGCAAAACAAAATGACTTGATAGTTTTTGTTGAAGTGAAAACTCGATTTAATGATAAACTCGGAAGACCTGCTGAGGCTGTGAATTATCCTAAACAACAAAGAATTATTCTTGCGGCGAAAAAATATTTACAAGACAATTATAATTTCGATACGCCTTGCAGATTCGACGTTATTGAAATTCTTGCGAATGATAAAATGAACTCCAGAAGTTGGAAAATTAACCATATTGAAAACGCTTTTGAAGTTAATCAAAGACATAAAAAAATTTATTTTTAACGGTGAAAAATGGATAATAGAATTATTACAAATGAACAACAGCATTCAGACGATTGGCAATATAGTTTAAGACCTAGAAAATTAGCGGAATATATCGGACAAGACAAGGCAAAACAAAATTTATCAATATTCATTAAAGCGGCGATCTCAAGAAAAGAAGCACTTGATCACGTTTTATTATACGGTCCGCCGGGTTTAGGCAAAACAACTTTATCAGCGATAATAGCAAATGAACTCGGTGTAAACTTTCGACCAACTTCAGGTCCGGCGATCGAACGCAGCGGCGATCTTGCGGCACTCTTAACGAATTTGCAACCACGTGACGTATTATTCATTGATGAAATTCACAGACTGCCAAGAGTTGTTGAAGAAATTTTATATTCAGCAATGGAAGATTTTTCGCTTGATATAATAATCGGCAAAGGTAGCGGTGCAAGATCGATCAGATTAGACATTGCACCATTCACTTTGATCGGTGCAACTACGAAAGCCGGATCACTTTCT
>JAFUZV010000109.1 GCA_017476425.1 Selenomonadaceae bacterium | reverse complement strand
GCAATGATCAGAGCAATTAACTTTTGTATTGCTAATGACATTATGAAAGATTATTTGCTTGACAAAGGGAAAGAGGTGTTTAATATGTTAAGAATGGAATGGAATATTGACGATGCTTTAGAGGCTTGGAAAGAAGAAGGCCTTGAAAAAGGTATTGAAAAAGGTATTGACAAAGGACGTAATGAAGAAAAAATTTCAACCGTGAAGAATCTTTTTAAAGCCGGAATGTCAATCGAATTTATAAAAAATATAACTGAATGCTCCGAAGAACAAATTAATAAAATCATTGAAGGAATTTAAAATTTCAAGGTGATCAAATGAAAAGATATGAATGGAATATTGACGATGCTTTGGAGGCTTGGAAAGAAGAAGGCATTGAAAAAGGTATTGAAAAAGGTATTGAAAAAGGCATTGAAAAAGGTGAAATTAAAAAATCTGAAAAAATTGCAATTAAAATGATTCAAAAAGGCATTTCTTTTGAAACCATTCAAGAACTTACGGAATTACCATTGAAACGTATTGAAGAACTTGCAAACTCAATTAGAAATTAACAATATCATTAAAAAAATTTTGGAGAGTGAATAGAAATTGCGATTGCTTGATAATTTAAATTCAATAAAACAACTTCACGAAATGGACTTGCAGGAACTTAGGGAACTTGCAAAAGAAATTCGTGAGCTTATATTGTCAACAGTCGCAGAAAACGGCGGACATCTTGCACCTAGTTTAGGCACAGTTGAATTGACTTTAGCACTTTACAGCGTTTTCAATTTCGACGTTGATAAATTAGTTTGGGACGTTGGTCATCAGGCTTATACTCATAAAATTTTGACTGGGCGCAGAGATCAATTTCACACGTTGAGGACGCTGAATGGTTTAACAGGATTTCCGAAACGCAGCGAATCTAAATATGATTCTTTCGGAGTAGGTCACGCAAGCACTTCAATTTCAGCGGCTTTAGGTTTATTGCTTGCTTCGGAGATTGAACACAGAGATAATCGAGTTGTTGCTGTTATCGGTGATGGCGCAATGACTGGCGGAATGGCTTATGAAGGACTTAATCACGCCGGACAGTTGAAAAAAAATCTCATTGTCATTTTGAATGATAACGAAATGTCTATTGATAAAAATGTTGGTGCGTTGAGTGAATACCTTTCACAAATCAGACTTGCGCCGCAATATCGCAAGGCTAAAAGAGATTTTGAGGACTTAGTGAAAAAAATTCCTATTCCGGGACTCGGTGAGAAAATTATCAAAGCGTCAAATTCAATTCGTCACGGTCTTAAATCTGCGATCGTTCAAGGTGCAATTTTTGAAGTTCTCGGCTTTACTTATCTTGGTCCTGTTGATGGTCACGATATTAAAGCAATGCAGGAAATTTTCACTCGTGTTAAGGACGAAATGACGGAGCCGGTTATAATTCACGTCCGAACTACTAAAGGTAAAGGCTATAAACCTGCTGAAGAATCGCCGGAAAAATTTCACGGTGTCGGCAAATTCGACAAATTCACCGGTGAAATTTTCAAAAAGACTTCACCAAAAACTTACACGGAGATTTTTAGTAAAGCGATTGTTGATTGTGCGAAAGTTGATAAATCGATCGTTGCGATAACTGCGGCTATGCCTAGCGGTACAGGTTTAAAATTGTTTAGTGAAATGTTTCCTGATCGATTTTTTGATGCCGGTATTGCTGAAGAACACGCAATAACTTTAGCCGCCGGAATGTCAGCCGGTGGACTTCATCCTGTTGTTGCACTTTATTCGACTTTTGCACAACGTGCTTATGATCAAATTCTTCACGATGTTTGCTTGCAAAATTTACCGTTGACGCTTTGTCTTGATCGTGCCGGACTTGTTGGTGAAGATGGTGCGACTCATCACGGCGTTTTTGATCTGTCTTACCTTCGACATATTCCGAATATGAATATTCTTGCACCGAAAGATGAAAATGAACTTCGTCAAATGATCTTCACGGCGATCAATAAAAGACTTCCGACGGCGATCCGTTATCCACGTGGAGCAGGTCTCGGCGTTAAAGTGATTGATAATCCTCAACCGTTGATTTGGGCAAAGTCTGAAATTCTTTCAAAGATCAGCGGTGGTGAGGCTGACGCGACGATTTTCGCTGTTGGTACTATGGTCGAAGCTGCTAAAAAAGCCGCTGAACTTCTAAAAAATTCAAGAATTTATGTTAATGTTGTTAATTCACGTTTCATTAAGCCGCTTGATGTCGATACTATTTATGAACTTGCACTTAATTCAAAATTGATCGTTACTTGTGAGGAAAATATTTTAGCCGGTGGATTTGGATCAGCAGTCGCAGAATTTTTGATCGACAGCAATATTATAAAACCTATGCTGAGATTCGGAATTGATGATAAATTTATTGAACACGGAACACGATCACAACTTTTGGAAATTTGCGGCTTGACTGCTGAAAATATTGCTGATGGAATTTACAATCGACTTCAGAAGATGAGCAGGTGAATTATGTTTATTTTCATTGAAAAAATATCTTGACGATCTTGGACGTGTTAAATAACTTAACACTTGAAAAAATTTTTAGAAAATTTTTAGAAAATTACTTGCAATTAATAAAAGAACTGTTATAATTAATTCCAGCAACGGCAAATGAAAAATTTTGCCATATGTTTTAGCAATGATTGGAGGATTTAGCAGAATGGGTAAAAAGAATGCTTCTAAAATTGAAAAGATTATCGGTCGTGAAATTCTTGATTCACGCGGCAATCCTACCGTTGAAGTAGACGTTATTCTTGAGTGCGGCGTTATCGGTCGTGCAGCAGTTCCTTCCGGTGCATCAACCGGTGAAAATGAGGCTCTTGAACTTCGTGACGGTGACAAAGGTCGCTATCTCGGTAAAGGTGTACAGAAGGCTGTTAAAAACGTTAATGAAGTTATTGCTCCGGCTCTTGTTGGTGACTGCGTACTTAATCAGCGTGCACTTGACTACAAGATGATTGAACTTGATGGCACTCCGACAAAGAGTAAACTCGGCGCAAATGCAATTCTCGGTGTTTCGCTTGCTGCTGCAAAGGCTGCTGCTAATCTCCTCGGTATTCCACTTTATCGCTATATCGGCGGTTGCAACACTTATAAACTTCCGGTTCCTATGATGAATATCATTAACGGCGGTTCTCACTCTGATGCTCCGATTGCTTTCCAAGAGTTTATGATTCGTCCTGTTGGTGCTCCGAACCTCAAAGAAGCTGTTCGTATGGGTTGCGAAGTTTTCCATAACCTTGCAAAGATTCTCAAAGGTCGCGGACTTTCAACGGCTGTCGGTGATGAAGGCGGCTTTGCTCCGAAACTTGACGGCATTGAAGATGCACTGAATGTTATCGTTCAAGCTATCGAAAAAGCTGGTTACAAACCAGGTGAAGATGTCAAGATCGCTATGGACTGCGCAGCATCTGAATTTGCTTACAATGAAAACGGTCAATGGTTCTATGACTATAAGAAACTCAAAGACGGTATGGAAAAAGATCCGAACGGCAAGAAACTTTCTGCTAAAGAACAGATCGACTTCCTCGAGCACCTTATCACTGAATATCCGATCGATTCCATTGAAGACGGTCTTGATGAAAATGACTGGGAGAACTGGGTAGAACTCACTAAGAGAATTGGCGATCGCTGCCAGCTCGTCGGTGATGATCTCTTCGTTACCAACACTAAATTCTTACAAAAAGGTATTCAAATGGGTGCTGCTAACTCGATCCTTATCAAAGTCAATCAGATCGGATCACTCACTGAGACTCTTGAGGCTATCGAAATGGCTCACCGTCATAACTATACAACTGTTACTTCACATCGTTCCGGCGAAACTGAAGATGCAACTATTGCTGACATTGCAGTTGCAACTAACAGCGGTCAGATCAAAACCGGTTCACTCAGCAGAACAGATCGTATGGCTAAATACAATCAACTTATTCGTATTGAAGAAGAACTTGGCAAGAATGCTGTTTATGAGCGTAAACCTCTTCTCAATCGTACAGTTGGTGAAGTTTGGAAGAAATAAAATTTTTTATAAATGATTTTAAAAATAAATTTGATCGTTTAAATTAAAAATATTTTATCGACGTTAGCAATTAATTTTGTTGATGTCGATATTTTTTTGAAAAATTTTTGTTGACGTTGAGAAAATTTTTTGATAAATTCTTATAAATCCTAAATAAAAATATTGATCTTGAGTCAACTCAATGTAATATCATAAAAAAAATTTTTAATTTGGAGTGATCAATTTATGGATATTACAAGAAGAGATTTTTTTAAACTTGCAGGATTAACGGCAGTCGGAGTAGTCGGCGGCTTGACGGTTGATAACGTTATTAACGAAAATAATATTGTTCACGCACAAGCACCGATCGTCGGCAGTAAATTAGTTAAATCTGCTAATGGCTCAGCGGCGAAAGTTTACTTTACAAAAAAAATTGATTCTGATCATCTGATCAAACTCTATGATATGATCAACAATGAAATTTTTGGTAAAATTGCGATCAAAGTGCATACCGGTGAGCCTGAAGGTCCAAATATTTTGCCTCGTGATATGGTGCAGAAATTTCAAGAACATATTCCTAACAGTACGATTGTTGAGACTAATACAATGTACGGCGGCGCAAGATTTACGACTGAAGGTCATCGCAAAACTTTAGAGACGAACGGCTGGACTTTTAGCAAGATTGATATTCTCGACGAAGAAGGCGATATTAATTTGCCTGTTCGCAATGGTTTTTATTTAAATGAAGTCTCAATGGGCAGTCACCTTGTTAATTACGATTCGTTGATCGTTTTGACTCACTTCAAAGGTCACTCTATGGGTGGTTTCGGCGGATCATTAAAAAATATTGCGATCGGTTGTGCAAGTGGTCAGCACGGTAAAAGACAAGTTCACGGTTATTTAGAAGGTCCGATGCCGTTCGGTGCAAAGGAATTAGCAGAAATGCCTCTTAAAGAGGAATTAATGGAGCGAATGGTTGATAGTGCAAGTGCAACTTGTGATTATTTCGGCAAAAAAATTGTATTCTTAAATGTAATGCGTAGAATGAGTGTTGATTGTGATTGTGCCGGAATAAGAGCGAAAGAACCTACTATGGCTGATATTGGAATTTGTGCATCAACTGATATTTTAGCGATCGATCAGGCTTGTATTGATATGGTTTATTCCGCTAAAGATAGTCAAGACTTAAGAGAAAGAATTGAATCACGTCACGGACTTCGTCAACTTTCTGCAATGGCGGAGAAAAAAATGGGAAATCCTCAATATGAATTAATAGAGATTAAATAAATTGGAGGTATATTTATGGATATTTCAAGAAGAGACTTTTTTAAAATTGCCGGAGCGACAGCAGTTGCAGCAGCAGGCGGTTTAACATTCGGTAGCGGTGAAAAAAATATTGTTCACGCTCAAGCACCGGTTGTCGGCAGTAAGATGGTTAAATCCGGCAGTAGTTCAGCGGCAAAAGTTTATTTCACAAAAAAAATTGACGCTGATCATTTGATTAAACTTTACAAAATGATCAATGATAGCATCTATGGCAAAGTTGGAATTAAACTTCATACCGGTGAAAAGAATGGTCCTAATATCTTGCCTCGTGATATGGTGCAAAAATTTCAATCGCAAGTTCCGAACAGCAATATCATTGAGACTAATACAATGTATTTAGGCGATCGCTATACAACTGCCGGTCATCGTGAGACACTCAAGATCAACGGCTGGAATTTCTGTCCAGTTGATATTATGGACGAAGAAGGCGGCGTTGCATTTCCTGTTAATGGTGGCTTGCATTTACAAGAAGTCGTTATGGGCAAAAATCTTGTAAATTATGATTCTATCATTGTATTGACTCATTTTAAAGGTCATATGATGGGCGGCTACGGTGGTGCACTCAAAAATATTGCTATCGGTATGGCTTCGGGTCAAATGGGTAAGCGTCAAGTACACGGTTACACTGAAGGCACTAATATGCCGCCGACTGGTGACGATTGGGCACATAATATGCCTGTACAAGATCGTTTTATGGAAAATATGGCGGACAGTGGAAAAGCAACTTGTGATCATTTCGGTAAACGAATTGTATTTTTAAATGTGATGAGAAGAATTAGTGTTGATTGTGACTGCGCCGGAACTTCAGCGGCAGAGCCTACAATGGGTGATATTGGAATTTGTGCCTCAACTGACATTTTAGCGATTGATCAAGCCTGCGTTGATATGGTTTATGCGGCAAAAGATAGCAAAGACCTTAAAGAAAGAATTGAATCACGTCACGGAATGAGACAACTTTCTGCAATGGCGGAACTTAAAATGGGCAATCCTAATTATGAATTGATCTCTGTCGATTAAAATTGATAAAAATTTTTCAGCGTATTTATTAATGCGCTATTTTTTTGAAATGATTTTGAGAAGGTGAATTGAAATGAAAAAAATTTTTTTGTTAATGCTTGCAATGATGACTTTAATGTTGACGGCTTGCGGAAATACTGACGCGGCAAATCCTAAAGGCAACAAAATTTTAGTTGCTTATTTCTCTTGTACCGGCAACACAAAAAATTTAGCTCAGACGACGGCTAACGTTGTTAATGCCGATCTTTTTGAGATCAAAGCTAAAATTCCTTATTCAAGTGACGATCTAAACTGGCACGATAAAAATACTCGTTCGTCAATCGAAATGAATGATCCACATATGCGCCCGGAAATTGCTGACAAGATCGAAAATTTTGATCAATATTCAACGATCATTCTTGCTTATCCGATCTGGTGGAATCAAGAGCCTAGAATTATTGATACTTTTCTTGAAAGTTACGACTTCACGAATGTAAAAATTATTCCGATTTGCACGTCCGGCGGCAGTGAAATAAATTCAAGCGTCAACGGAATCAAAAAATTAGTTCCGAAAGCTAAAGTTACAGACGGACAAAGATTTAATTCAAGTGCTTCTGATAAAGAGATCAAAAATTGGATTAGTGAAAAATTATGAATCGAAGAGAATTTTTAAAATTAAGCGCAGCAAGTGCAATTTCAATTTTGTTAAGTGACAGAAAAATTTCAGCAGCAACTGCAAACAAAAAAATTGATTTTCATTCGCACGCAATTTTAAAATCTTACGTTGACGGTTTAAAATTACTAAAAATCGACGCAGAAAAAGTTGAAGGCTTTCCGTTACCGAAATGGTCAGTTGAAGATCATTTAAAATTTATGTCCGATACAAAAATTGACTTCAGCATTCTATCAATGGCAACGCCTCACATTTTCAACGGCGATAAAGTTGCTACGGTTGAAGTTGCAAGAATGATCAATGAAGAATTTGCAGACATTTGCAGAAATTTTTCTGATAAATTTGCTTTTGCCGCTACAATTCCATTACCAACGATTGAAGGATCAATTAACGAAATTAATTATTCAATGGATAAACTCGGAGCGATCGGCGTGAAAGTTCCCAGCAACTGCAAAGGTATTTATTTAGGCGATGAACAATTTGATCCGATCTTTTCTGAATTAAATCGCCGTGAATCAATAGTGATAATTCACCCAAGTCCGGCGGAACAATTACCACGTGAAAATGTTATAACAGGTCGAGTAATGGCGTTATTTGAATATCCTGCAGACACTACAAGATCGGTTTTAAATTTGTTGGCGAATGGCATTTTAGAAAAATTTCCAAAAATAAAATTTGTAATTCCTCATTGCGGATCATTTTTGCCTTATATGAAACAAAGAGCCTCAGCAATGTTTAAAATGCTTGCGTCAATGAATATTATGCAGTCGATTGATATTGAAAGCGGTATTAAAAAATTATATTTCGATCTTGCCGGTGATCCTATGCCGGAAGAATTAGACATTTTGCTAAAAATAACGGACATTGATCATATTGTCTACGGCAGTGATTATCCTTATGTTCCGGCTAAAATTCTTCTGCAGAAGAAAAAATTTCTTGATGAAGAATTACAAAAGCGTCAATGGATTAATCGAATTTATTCGGAGAATGCAAAATTTTTACTGACGAGGAGATGATTTTATTTGAGACGAAAAAATTTTTTACAAAGTTTATTGATTTTGGCTGCATTAATTTTGTTGTCAAGCAATTCAATTTCAGAATCAAAAGCGATTCGTACACCTGAAGGAAATATGCCGCTAGTTCATTGGGCTGTTGTTGAATCAGTTGACGGAAGAATGAATGACATATTAAATATAGGTGCAAGAACTTTAGCGGCATTTGTTCCGAATGAGTTAGGGACTTATTGCCTTTATGGCGGCGTTGACATTAAAAATCAAAATGTTATGCGACTGCTTGAAATTTATGAAAGTTACGAGGCTTATAGAATCCACAGCACAAGCGAAGCATTTCAACAATATCGTGCTGAAAGATTGCCGATTCTCAAGAATTTAAAACTTTTGGAAGTCAACGCTATTGTCCTTGAACAAAAAATTAGCGGCGTTGGATCAATCGTCTGTATGCACCGTTATGAAATTGATCCAAAAAGTTTATCAGAATATCAAAAATTAGTTGTTGATGAAAGCATTCGTGCTGTTCGTGATGATGATGGCGTTATGGGAATTTTCATTACTGCTGAACACGATAATCCAAATATCATTCACACGATGGAAATTTTCAAAGACAATTCAGCACGTGAAAATTATTTCAACTCAAAATATTTTAAGAGTCTTCACAATAAAATTTCACGAATGATAAAAACTCAACAGGATATTGAAAATTTGTCGACGAAAATAATTTTAAGCGATAAAGGCTTTAAATATAAAATGTGAGGTGAAAATATTATGCCGATTATTCAATTAGAGGCGGCGAAAGTCAGTAAAGAGCAGAAAGAAAAATTGATCGCTGATCTCACTCGTGTTGCAAGTGAAAATCTTGGAGTTCCTGAAGAATATTTCTATGTCCTCATCAAAGAAAATGATCTTGATAATTGGGGCGTTGGTGGTAAGACGTTGACGAAATTTTTAGAAGAACACAAAAAATAATTTGTAAAAAATATTGCTTTTAAGTCAACTCAAAGTGATATAAATTGATCGTCGTAAATTATCGACGATTTTTTTATTATGAGGTGATCAAATGTTTAAGAAATTTTTCAAAAGAATTGCATTGACGGCGGCGATGTTAATGACATTGACAAATATTTCTTCAGCGGCAATTCAAACAGCTGATGAAGAAGTTCCCGTTAAAGAGGCAATGAAGTCACTCAAAAAGAATAGCGATAAACTTTTTCCGATCGGCGTTCCTAATGTCAACTATGCAAAATATTTCACCGGCAAAAGTTATCTTTATCCATTAGCCGGCGGCTCCGGAATTAATACGGCGAATGTAACTTTTGCGCCGAGCTGCATTAACAACTGGCATATTCACAAAGGCAGTTGTCAGATTTTGATCGGCGTTGGTGGTGAAGGCTGGTATCAAATTTGGGGTCAAGAACCTGTTAAAATGATTCCTGGCGTTAGTGTTACGATACCTGAAGGCACTAAGCATTGGCACGGCGCAGCGTCTAATTCGTGGTTTCAACATATTTCTATAATGCAAGAAGGTGCAATGACTGAATGGCTGGAGCCTGTCGATCAAAATGAATATGCAAAGTTGAAATAATTCGGAGGTGATGAAATGAAAACTCGTAAATTGAAAGATTTAATTGCAAGTGAGATCGGAATCGGTTGTATGGGATTTTCTCACGGCTATGGACAAATTCCAACTGAAAATTATAGCATTGAGGCGATCAAGAAGGCTTATAATTTCGGTTGCACATTTTTTGATACTGCTGAGGCATATGGTCCTAATCTTTTGCCGGAAAATTTTGGTCATAATGAAAAAATCGTTGGCAAGGCGATAAAAGATTTTCGCAAAAAAATTATTCTTGCAACGAAATTACATATTCCGACTGAAGAGGCTAAAGCTGACGGTGAAATTTATAAGACACTTCGTAGACATCTTGAAAATTCTCTTGAACGTCTTCAAACTGATTATGTTGATCTCTATTATCTTCACAGAATTAATCCTGAAGTGCCGGTCGAAGAAGTTGCAGACGGAATGGCTCGACTTATCAAAGATGGTTTAATTCGTGGTTATGGACTTTCACAAGTTCCGGTTAAAATTATTGAGAAAGCCCAAGCGATCGCTCCGTTGAGTGCCATTCAAAATATTTATTCGATCGTTGAACGTGGCGTTGAAGATGAAGTTATTCCGTACTGCCTCAAGAATAATATTGCACTTGTTGCATTTTCACCGATTGCAAGCGGATTTTTAAGCGGAAAAGTTACAGTCAACACTGAATTTGAAAAAGTTGACGATGTTAGAAAATTTGTTCCTCAACTTACGAAAGAAAATATTACTGCGAATCAACCGATCTTAGACGTGATCAACCGCTTTGCTAAATTAAAAAATGCAACTCCGGCACAAATTTCACTTGCCTGGATGTTGCATAAATATGAAAATGTCATTCCTATTCCTGGATCAAAGAATCAAGAGAGAATTTTAGAAAATCTTGGAGCTTGCAATGTTGAATTGACTGCAGAGGAATTTAACGAACTTGAAACGGCGTTGAAGGCTTGCAAAATTCACGGTCATAGAGGTTTTGACGAATCAGAAGGAAAAAGTTTTTTGCAAGTCAAACATAAATAAAAATTAGGTGATCGAATGAATAGGAGAGATTTTATAAAAGTTGTCAGCGTTGGATCAATGAGTTTATTTTTAAGCGGCTGCGGCTTGACGACTGCAACTGATAAAAATTCTGATAAAAATCAAGTTGCTGCTGCTAACACTGATAACGAAAAAATTCAAACGAAAGCTACAGGTGATAAGATGAAAATTGTTGTTATAAACAGCAGTCCGCATTCTGAAACGCAGTCGACATCAAAATATCTTTCTCAACGATTTACTGAAGGTGCAAAGAGTGCCGGTCACGAGGTTTTCACTTTTGACGCGGCAAATGAAGAAATTAATCCTTGCAGAGGCTGCGATCAATGTGGAATGAATGGACCTTGCATTTTTAAAGATTCGATCGAAAATAAATTAATGCCGAAAATGTTAGAGGCTGATCTGTTAGTTCTCGTAACTCCGCTTTATTACTTTGGAATGAGTGCACAACTTAAAACGATTGTCGATCGATTTTATTCACGGACAACTAAACTCAACGGCAAAAAGTCAATAATGATGGCGACGGCGTGGAATAGTGCAGATTGGACAATGGAAGCGTTGATTAATCACTATGAAACGCTGGTGAGATATATGAATTGGAATGATCTCGGTAAAGTTATGGCTGTCGGTTGTGGTGCAAGATCACTTGTTGAAAAATCAGAATTTGGTGAGCAGGCTTATAAGCTCGGCGCAAATCTCTAAAATAAAAAAATATTTCTGAGTTAAGCAGTTAAAAAATTTTCTGCAAGCTCGGAAATTTTTTCGATCAAAATTTATTTCAAAAAGATTTTTCATTGACAGATTATTTTCAGACTGATATAATCTTTTCGGCATCGTTAAACGGCAGACGGTTCAATTCTTAGCCTCAGATTTGAGGTGACGCTTATGGACAACAACAATTTTTTGGCGTGGCTGATCACAGTCATTGTCATCGTTGCTCTGTTCTTGAGCAAGTAAAAACCGTCTGAAGCACGAATCCAGACGGTTGAAGTATTTTCAATCACTACGCAACACTGATCTAGTTGCAACCTGAGAGGCTGAACCGTTTGTCAACGATGCCTCTTTTTTGTATTTTAGCAAATTTTTTCTCTTTGTCAATAAAATTTATTTCAAAAGATTTTTTATTGACAGATTATTTTCAGACTGATATAATCCTTTCGGCATCGTTAAACGGCAGACGGTTAATCTTGCCCCAGAAATGGGGTGAGGCAATGGACAACAATAATTTTTTGGCATGGCTGCTCGCAGTCATCGTCATCGTTGCTCTGTTTCTGAGCCATTAAAAGCGAAAACCGTCTGAGAACTTGAACCCTTCCAGACGGCGAATTATTCACCAGAATTTACTTACGGGGCACTAGACCGTTTGTCAACGATGCCTCTTTTATATTTTAGCAAATTTTTTCTCTTTGTCAATAAAATTTATTTCCGATGGCAAATCAATTATATCTAAAATCTTAAAAATCAACGTAATCATTCTCTGATAAAATATTACTTGATTATCATTTCAAATGCGTTTAAAATATAATTGAGGTGTTTATAATGATTACATTCGGAGAACAAGTTAAAAAATTGCGTAAGGAAAAGAGAATAACTCAATTAGAATTGGCGCAACAAATAGGTGTTGATTTCACATATATCAGCAAGATCGAAAATAATAAAACTATTCATTCACCATCAGAAAAAATTATCAGAAAGATTGCTGAAGTGTTGGAAACTGATGCCGAAAAATTAATTTTGCTTGCGGATAAAGTTCCGCAAAATTTGCAAGAGACTATTGTTAATGACAGTGAAGACTTTGTTGCAAGTTTTTTGCGTGCAGTACCAAAATTTAGTAATGATCAACGTCAGAGAATCAAAAAAATAGTAAATGAAACAGGTGAAAATGATTGAATCCAAAAATTAAATTGAACATTGAAAGAATTACTAAAAAAATTTTGAGTGATGAAAAAATTATTGAATTGCCAATCAGTGCTGAAAGAATTGCAGATTTATATTGTAATCTGTCATTTGATAAGAGAAATCTTGATAATTATTCTGAAAATGGAATTGTTTGGGCGGCAATAGATATTAAACACAAAGTAATTTGCTTTAATTCTTCAAAGATGAACGAATTAAATAATAATTTAGGCTTGAAAAATTTCACAATAGCGCACGAAGTTGGTCATTGGGTCTTACATAGAAATGATTCACAAGATAAATTGCCCGGTTTTGACGGTGAAATTATTATTTGTCGCGGTGAAAATTCTAATGATGAAAGAGAAAGTCAAGCGAATTATTTTGCAGCGACACTTTTAATGCCTGAAGATTTTGTTAGAAATGCTTTTGAAGATGTTCCTCAAATTTTTAATTATGGTACATTATGCGACTTAGCCGATCAATTTAATGTCTCAAAGCGGGCGATGAAAATTAGACTTGAAGAATTAAATCTAGTTTATACGAAGGATTATAAAAATTTTTATCTTAGCAAAGCTGAGATGGCTGAAGTTTTAGGTGGACAACAGAAATTGTTCTTCTAAATTTTTTTATTGCAAAACTTGATTTTTTTATCAAGACCACTTGACAAATTTTTCAAGTTGATGTATTTTTATTAAAAATAAAAGTTGACTTGACAATCAAATCTTAAATAAGGAGTGATTTAATGAAAAAACAAAATTATGATGTGTTTCGTTCGTATCTTTTCAAAAATATTGACTATATAGGTGAATTAGAAATTCCTATACTGCATTCTAGTTATTTATTACCTAACAGATTGATTTCTTTTTCTAAGGCACTGAAGACAAAAGATTATAATCAATGGGTTCATTTTTATGAGAATGACGAAACTATTTTAAGAGTTTGGCGAAATCCAAAAAAATATCTGCCAATTTTAAAAAAATTCTATGGCGTAATTTCGCCTGATTTTAGTATTCATCGCAATATGTCACTATTTATGCAGATCCAGTCTATATTTAATGGAAGAGTTTTAGGAAATTACTGGCAACAAAACGGTATCGAAGTTATAGCTAATGTACGCTTTAATGATTCTCGAACTTATAAATTTGCATTTGAAGGCATTGATAAAAATGCAAATATTTCTATAGGATCACTTGGCTGTCTAAAGAAGAATGAAGAGCGTAAATTTTTTGTCGCAGGACTTGAAGAAATGATGAAGACTTTAACACCTAAAAATCTTATTGTATATGGTAGTGCACCTGAAGAAATTTTTGATCGCTATAAAAATAATACAAATATCATTCAATTTCCAAGTCAAATAAGTAAAATTTATGCAAATAAGGTGATATAATGGGTGCAGGTCAAGGTTCAAATTTTGGAAATACTGTAAGTAAATTTATCGACAATATTGCTGATTTGCTTGAAAAATATGGTCCATTATCACCTGATGGATTCTTTGGCAAAAGATCTAATGACACAGTTAGACACATAATAAGTAATAATCCACTTGAAACGATGAGAGATTTTGTAAATACTGCAATAAAAAATGCCTCTATAAAGCCATTATCAAATGGTAAAGGCATTATCGCTAATTTTGCTGATAAATTTATGATGGTTTGTAGAGAAAAATCATCTTCTGACGGTTCACCTGCTGTTGAAATTTGGACAAATATAAGAACTAAAAATTCAAAATCTACAGTTGAAATTGAAATTTCCGGTCAAATGTTCAAAATTCGTTATCAAAAAATACATTTTATTTCTGAAGATAATTAAGGAGGCAATAGAAATGATTACTGAAAATATTTCAATATCTATCGAGGAAACGGATATTTTAAAGAATATCATTGATCGAAAGATGATTAAAATTATTTCTGCCGATTCGACAAATTTTTTGAATGATTTTGTCTGGATACTCTATCTTGATTTTGAAAGTGATTTTATAAAAATCGAAATAGAAGACATTATTGCGAAATTATTTAATACGATTGAAGATGGCGGTCGACATAAAATTTCAAAATGTGAAATTATTGATGAAGGTTATTCAAAGAAAATTAATCGTGTTGTTAATGATATTTTCATTGTCAGTAATATTTTTGAATTTGAAAGTTACAAAATTACTTATCCTAGAGTAATAATTTTTAATTTTGACGATTGCAATTTAGTTATTGAGAAACGTTGGATTTTTTCATTAGCCGGATTTATTGTAAGATTAGAACCACTTGATACTGAAAATTTCGGTCTCTACAATGAAACTCAATTTTGGTATGATTCGGATAGTATTGAGTCCGAAGGCAAAATGCCGATTGTAACTCAAATCGTTCACTCTCTAAAACAAGATAAAGATATTTCAATCAAAAATGGATTAGATTTATAAACTAAAATCTATTTCCGGGAGCGTAGAAATTATATCAAGCGTCTTTAAACTCACCGTGAGTAGACTCAAAATTAAATTAAAAATGTATTTTTCGTCATTATGATCACTGCACCAAGCATTAGGATCATTTAAAATCTCACTTTTTGAATCAAATTTCACTTGATAACGATCAATTATCCATTCAAGCGGACTTCTTCCGTTGACGATGTATTCAAAACTTCGTTGCGGAAGATTTTTTATTGTAATGAATGGATTATAAATCAATGTCGTTTTGTCTTTTGAAAGCCGCATTTTGTCATAAATTTTATAGTCTTCTTTGCTGATTTCAATAATTATTTCATTTGGCGGCGTTTGATTCTCGTAATTTAAATGAATTTCTGCTAAATTTCGTCCGGCTTGTGAAATTTGAAAAAATTTTGCCGTCTCAGGAACTAATTTTATTCTCGGAAGTGATTTTTTAAGTTCGTTGGCAAATTTCTCTCGATAGCTCGGTAAATGCAAAAATCCATAGACGTAATAAAAAATATCTTCCTTTGTGACGTTTCCATAAAGTTTTTCAGCATAATTCAAGATATAATCTGTGATTCCGTCGTGGCGGATCATTTCTTGAGAAAATAAATTGCCTTGAATTGGCGATTCATAATAATACAGTGGAAAACATTGAGTATCACCATTGAAATGTAAATCAACAATTTTATCAGAAATTAATACAGAAAAATCTTTTTTTGTTAATGCAGAAATACAAATTAATAAATTTTCTTCTCTACCTGTTGGAAAAAGTTTAGGCATTTGAAGTATCATTTCATTTAAATATTCATCATAATACAAATTTGATTTAACAAATGGTCTGTAATAACTCTCTACTATTTTTGTTTCATCAAAATCAATTTTTATCTTACGTTGATAATATTTTTTTAATTCTCTTGTCCAATTTATTTTAGTTGAATCAAATATTAACTCATTTAAATTATTTGAAAGATGATAATTGTAAAATGAAATTGTAGTTTTGATATTTTTGTTGAGTTCTTCAGTTGAAAAATTATAACACCAAATATCACGATTAGTTGCAATTCCTAAACTATAAAAATCACAAAACACTTTTTCAGGAGAAAGTTTTATCCTCTTGAAAGAAAGTATTATCATATTATCGAATAAATCTCCACGCTGGTTAATCCAATCGTGTTTTGAGTTTGGTTTTATTATCTTAGAAGAGAAAGTTTTATCCAAAATTGATCTAGTTTGTGCAATTCTAGATAATTTTTGTTCTC
>JAFUZV010000108.1 GCA_017476425.1 Selenomonadaceae bacterium | reverse complement strand
GCCGGCGTGAGCAAATACAAATGGAATTTGTGCATTTTCAGCGGCTAATTTCCAATAATCTTGTGGTTTCCAATAAGGCTCATTCAAAGTATCAACTATCACTGCAGACGGTTGACAAATCTTGATATGATCACTTACTTCTTGAATTTTATAATTTTCTCGACGTGGATGATATTGTAGATATGGATGTTGAATGATTTTATTCAGCTCCGAAATTTGGACGTAATAGAATGAATAATAATTTTTAGACACGTCTTGTAAAGCTAAAACTTCAGTATTTGTAAGGATTTTAAAATTCGGGGGGGGGGGTAATTTTCCTTCTGTTCCAATAATGAATCCGCCGGACTCTTTACCTTTATTGTGCAAGTGCGAATCGAAAAACATTTAAATCTCCTCTACCATTTCTTTGATCATTGCCTCTTCAGCTTTTTTAACAGTCTCTATAGTCAAAATATCTTTTGGACCTTCTAAAATTTCAAAGCCTAATCTGTCGTTATCGTTATCCAACTTCGGAATCACTTTTCCGAGAACGAGACCATCTCTGTTTGAAAAGTGACTAATCACATTATCCGGCAAAAATTCCATAATCGTGCAGAGTTTTTTAATTCTCGTTCCGAAAGGCAGATCATAAAAGTAATATAAAGCTGTTCGATCAGTCTGTTTGTGTAAACCGTTTGGAACTCTTCCGCCTTTCAAGACATTTATAAAACTGCCAACAAAATCATCGCCGGAACAAATATCAATTAAATCAGAGGCGATAAATCCGCTTGAACGTGCTCCAATTTCTAACGGTGAAATTTCACCATTCTCTTTAAGAATAACTTCCAAATGACCCATCGACGCTGAAAATCCTAATGCTTTGTAACATTTGATAGCTATATCAGCTATATGATTTTGAATTTCAATCGGTACTGCGTTATAATGCAATTTCGACGCAATGCGATTTCCATTTGTATTTTTTGTATGTGATTTCCTTGACATACCGAAGACGCAAACACTTTCATAAGCATCACCAAGAATTTCTACAGTAAATTCTGTTCCTTCGACGTATTCCTCAATCTCAACTTCACTATCACTTGCATCCTTCTTTGCTCGATCAAATGCTTTTTTCAAAATTTCTTCGGAGCTGTTTTTTTCAACAACAGTTATTCCTCGTGAAGATGCCGAATTATCCGGCTTGAATATAAGTTTAAATTTCTTGTTAAGTTCCAAAATGCTTGAATCGAAATTTTCATATGAAAATACTTCTCTATTCAATAAACCGCATTCTTTCCAACGTCGAGTCATCATTGACTTTGATGAAGTATATTTCATAGCCTCATCATTCAATGTTAAATATCCAAGTCTGCGGTGAATTGCTGCAACTGACGGCACTGCAAAATCAATCGACGAAAAAGCATATTCAACACGATCAATAACGTTGTCTTCAGTCAAAACTTTTAAAATTTTTTCGGAATCCTTAACGTCAATTTGATAATGTTTATCACCTGTCAAATAAGGCTTTTCATTCCAATCGATCACATAAGTTTTACAACCTTTTGATCTCATCTTTCTGATCATACCTTCATTTAACTTGTTGCCACCAAGCAGCAGAAAAATATCTTTCATAATTTAGCCTCCAATATCTTTTAATTTAAAATTTACGTAAATTTCACAGCCTAATTCAGGCATATATTTTACGATTTTATAAAATCCTTCTAAAACTTGTTCGCCGAAAATTCTATTTGACAGACAAGCCGCCATTTGTGAATGAGTGAATGGCTTTAAAAAATAACTTCCACTGTCCAAAAATTCAACTTCATTCTGATTTTTAAAAGCTATCTCTACAATCAGATTTTTTAAGTCTTCAAGATCAAAGACGCTATGTTGTTGCATCATTTTATTACGATCGCTAAACTCTTTGAGACTTGAAATTAATCCGGATTCAAGAGCAAGTAAACGATGAAAACTTTTTGCATTAGGAACATTTATATGAATAATCGAATCCTTATCAGCTACACTAAAAATAGCACTTAATAATTTTTTAGGGTTTTCAACTTCGTGCAAAAGTCCGGAGCAAAGAATAAAATCAAAATGTTTTTGTTGAAGTTCGTTATAGCGTTCTTCAAAAAAGCCATTAACAATATTTATTGTACCCCCCCCCCCCATTATTATTTTCAATAATATTTTTGGACATCTCAATAGCATTTTCAGCAAATGATTTAGAAGGCTCAATGATCGTATAAAAATTGAAATCCGAATAGAAAT
This sequence comes from Selenomonadaceae bacterium, assembly GCA_017476425.1. Taxonomy (GTDB): domain Bacteria; phylum Bacillota; class Negativicutes; order Selenomonadales; family Selenomonadaceae; genus Quinella. Next base: position 4,633 of record JAFUZV010000108.1, on the reverse strand, counting down.
TAAAAATCGGTTGCAGTCCACAGCCAATTTCCAAAATGTTTTTGGGTGAATGATTTTGCATAATCTCCAAAACTTTTTTACGGCGATATTTCACCATATATTTTATTCCAAAATCGTCATTAATGTATTTTTCTGTATACGAATCAATATCACGCATAATTTTTAAACATCCTTTCTAAGAATTATTATCAAGCAAAACTGAATTAAGATTTTTTTCAATCGACGAATCAATTTCATCAAGCAATGCAAATCGACGACGATAAACAGCACGCTTTCGAGTCGGAATTTCTTCTTCAGATTTTCTTGTTTCATTAAGCGGCAATGAATCAAAACGAGGATCATCAGTATGACTGCCGCCGACTTCAATCCAAAAATCACTGAATGAGGTTTTTAACTTGCGATCGCTTCTAACGTGATTATTTGCATAATAACCTTCATTAGTAACAGCATAAATTTTTCTTAAGTCAAGCGTACGAGCTACAGCCTGAGTTGCATAGAGAATCAAATTTTTCGTTCGATATGAATGACATTTTTTCGTGATCTTCTTGACTACTTCTTTTGCGTCGTCCATATTAGGTCCTTGCATTGCACCGATCCACATTGACCAATCACCGAGTTTATCACGTGCGATCCAAAAAATTATTTGATAGATCGGCTCACCGTCAGGCAAAAGTAACATTAATGCTAATAGTCCTTCTTTACGCTGACCGGGTTCAATTCTCAAAACTAATTCCATTGATTGAAATTCTTCACCGAGTTCCATTTTCCACAGCTTTAATGACTTGTCACTGTAGAGATCTAAAATTATTTCCGGCTTGATCGTTGCTTTTAAAAATTTCATATGATCTTCAATCAATTTAATTCGTTCCTCAAAAGTTGATCTGTGATAGAAAAATGCTCGTGTCGGTTGCTCATAAACGTAAGGAAAATTTTCAGCGATCTTTTTAAAAAATTCGTTGTCGTTGAAAAATTTTATTATATTTCGCATCTTACGAGCATTGAAAGCGCAACGTGTAACGAAGACAGCAAATCGATGAGCCTCACGCATATTTTCAAGATTATAAATTTTTTTTCCGAGTTCAACAAAACTTTGCATAATTCTCTCCGAAGTTTTAAAATATCTTTGAAAAGTTTTTTTATAATTGATTATAGCATTAAAAATTTTTTTATCAATAGAAATTTTTTTTGAGGTGTAAAATGGCGAATGAAAATGTTGTTACGCTCACCGGCGTTAAAAAACTTTACAAGATGGGATCAGAAACTGTTGCGGCGTTAAACGGTGTCGATCTGAAAATTGATCGTGGTGAATTTGTTGCATTAATGGGACCGAGCGGATCAGGCAAGTCAACATTGATGAATATTCTCGGTTGTCTTGATCGTCCGACTGTTGGATCATACAAATTGCTTAGTCAAGAAGTCAGCGGTTTATCTGATGATCAACTTGCAGCGATCCGAAATAAAACGATCGGCTTTGTCTTCCAAAATTTTAATTTGTTACCAAAATTAACATCGTTAGAAAATGTTGCATTGCCTGCAGTCTACGCCGGAATAAAAAATTCTCAACGTCTTGAAATGGCAAAAGAGGCATTAGAAAAAGTTTCACTCTTCGATCGTGCAGAGCATTTGCCTTCGGAACTCAGCGGCGGTCAACGTCAAAGAGTTGCAATAGCAAGAGCGATCGCAATGAAACCTTCGATCATAATGGCGGATGAGCCGACAGGAAATTTAGACACGAAGTCAACCGGCGAAATTATGAATATTTTTCGTGATCTTCATTCAAGCGGATCAACAATTATTTTGGTAACTCACGAGCCGGACATTGCACAAGCCGCTGATCGTCAAATTCTCGTTAAAGACGGAAAGATCACTAAAGATATTATTACTGCTCATTCAGATGAAAAAATCGATATCGTTTAACAAAATCACTTGACAAATTTCATTATTAACTTAGTATAGAGAAATAAATTTTGCAAAATTTCAACGGAAAATAATTTTGGAAGTGATGAACTTGAAAATAGATTTACCAAAATCAATATTCAGTCGACTTACACGAGCCGTAGTAGAATTTGAAATGATCGACGAAGGCGATAAAATTTTAATTGGAATTTCCGGCGGCAAAGATAGTTTATTTTTGGCTTATGCTCTTGCACTTCTAAAAAAACGTTTTAAGAAAAAATTTTCATTGACGGCGTTGACAATCGATCCGAAATTTACTAACGATCTTGACGTTGAGTCGATCAAAAATTTCTGTAATGAACTTGAAATTGATCACGCAGTTGAGGAAGTCGATATTGCAAGCGTGATTGAAGTTACTAACAAAAAAACTTGCTTTACTTGTTCCTATTTTAGACGTGCCGCAATGAATCGTTATGCAAATTCGATCGGCGCAAATAAAGTCGCTTATGCTCACCACCTTGACGACGCTGTTGAAACTTTTTTGATGAGTCTTTTTTCAAGCGGACAGCTTAACACCTTCACGCCGAAAACTTTTTTGACGAGATCGAAAATTACTGTTATTAGACCGCTTGTCTATATTCGTGAGTTTGAAATTAAAAATTTCGTCCACAAAAATAATTTTGAGATTGTTCGATCACCTTGTCCAATCGACGGCAAGACGAATCGTCAAACGATTAAAAATTTAATTTGCGATCTTGAAAAAATTTTTCCTGATCTTTTTGCTCACCTAAGTGCAGGAATTAGAAAAAGTGCCTTAAGAGACCTTTGGGATTCTCCTAAGACACTTGATCAAATGCGTGAAGTTTATCATTCATATTTAGGGCGTTGAAAAATTTTTGTTCAATACGCCTTTTTATTTTATTGCAAAAGACCTAAGACTCCACTTAAGTTTTGATTTGCTTGTGCTAACATTGATTGCGCCGCTTGACTTAAAACATTCTGCTTAGTATATTCAGTCATTTCTTTCGCCATATCAGCATCACGGATTGTTGATTCTGCTCCTTGAGTATTTTCATTTTGTGTCGTGACATTTGCTTGAGTGTATTCAAGGCGTTGAAGATATGCACCTATATTTGTTGCTTCACCGAGTGCATATTCTATTGCTCCGTCTACAATTCTTACTGCAACATTTGCATCTCTTTGAGTTGTTACCTTTGCATCTTCAAGAGTTTTTTGACTGGCTTCAGCAATGAGATCTAAATATCTTTCATATTCTTCGGAACCAGGCTCCATACTTTGTAAACGAGCTTCATCAGCCTCACTCGGAAAATTTTCACCTTTAAGTGCATTGGTATGCATATTGTTAATATAAAAATTTGTCGCTTGATTAGCTTTTGTGCCATGATGGATAGTCAAAGGATTTTGTCGAATTGCTTCATAATATACACGTCTGCTACCGTTACTAGGATTACTATTTCCTAAAAGACCATTGTAAAAAATAAGATCAGGTGAGCTATTTTTTGTTACAAAATAAGAATCTCCCATCTTCAATAAATTAACATCATGTCTTTCACCTAACATTGTAGCCTCTACGCCTGATGAACTGGCATTATAACCATCTTCAGAATTAATTGTCTTAATTGCATCAAATACAGCTTTTGTGAGTTCTTTTCCATTTTTTATTCCTCTAATTCCGATAGTATATTCTATAGAATCAGAAGAAATATACACTGGTGTATCTCCTTCACTTGTCGGAGTACCTTTCTCTGATTCTGAAAGACTTTTTTCAGAATCAAACTTAATATTGATGAATTGATCGCAACCACCACAGACAATACTAAAACCTTCACCATTTAAAGCATTTCTCATTTTGCGACCAGTTAAATTGCCGGTATACTTAGAAAAATCCATCTTTACTGCTATATCAGAGGAGTAACCTACATAAGTTCCATCACCCCAACGAAGATTTGGAAGAGGATTACCAGACCAAGAATTGGAATAATTTCCCTTAAAAGAAAGATGTCCAACTAAATACGATCTTGTCGTAGTTCCATTGCTATTTTGATTATAGATCGGATAATAAGATTGATAATTATTGCTGTAAGAACTATTAGGCGATCCAAGCGAAAACGAACGAAGCACTCCAATATCACCACCGGCTCCTGAACCTCCGCCAGTGCTATGGACTTTAAGTTTATTTTCCCAAGTTCCGTCAAGCAATGGTTTAGTATTGTAAGTTGTCCATTGTGCGATCTCGTCGATAGTTGCACGCCGCTGATCAAATTCTTTCTGAATGATCGCTCGATCAGCATCAGTGTTTGAATCATTTGCCGCATTGATTGCAAGCTCTTTGAGTGATCTCAACTCTTCAACTATATTTTCAATTCCACCGTGTGCAGTTTTAAACAACGCTGATCCATTTTGCACATTTTCAATATCTTGCTCAAGACTTCTGATTTGTTCACGCATTTTTTCACTGATCGCAAAATCAGCAGCGTTATCACCTGCGCCGACAATTCTTTGACCACTTGAAACTTTTGAAAGTGATTTACCAACTTTATTGATATTTTTGTTGAGTTCACCGAGCGTCATTGCTGTTGAAGCATTATTCAAAATCGTCATAGCCATAAAAAAACATCTCCTTGATAAAAAACATTCCATTAAAAACTTTTTTTAACACATCTTTTGGCTTAATTATATTTTGCTTTTTACGTAATGTCAATATATATTTTCTAAT
>JAFUZV010000107.1 GCA_017476425.1 Selenomonadaceae bacterium | reverse complement strand
TTGTTGATGATAATTTTGCAACTAATGATCTTGACGAAATTATTTCAAGCGATTCTAATTTGATCAGCGGCGATCTTGATCTCAAAAATAATTTTGATCAATCGAATCAGATCATTTCAGTTAATAATAAAAAGAAATAAAATTTAAATCAACGCAAAAAAATTTCTCTCGTTGAGATCATTGACGAGAGATTTTTTATTGCAAAAAAATTTTATTTTAATAGCCGAAAACGTCAGCGGCTTTTTTCATATTCTGACGAATTTCAACGCCGAATGGACAACGAGTTTCACACACTCCACATTGAATACATTCACCGGCGTGATGATCTAAAACCTTATAATGTTCTCTAACAGTTTCAGGAACGATCTTTTGGGCGATCGTTAAATTCAAAAATTTTGTTACTGTTGCAATATCGATTTTCTTAACGCACGGCGCACAATGACTGCAATACATACAATGACCAGTCCAATTAATTCGTGGAAATGATGCAAACGCCGTTGCAAAATCTTTTTCCTCATCAGTTGCATTTTCGTAGGCGATCGAATTTTTAAATTGTTCAACGCTATGTGCTCCGGCTAAGACGACTGCAACCGCCGGACGACTCAAAGCATAATGAATACATTGATTCGCCGTTAATGCAACGCCTGCCGGTGAAAGTTTAGCATCAAGCAGATCGCCGCCGCCGAAACATTTCATAACGGTGATTCCAACACCTAAACGTTGACAAGTTTCATAAAGCCGTTGACGATCTTTATCCATATTCGTTAATTGATTTTCATAATTTTCCGGTGCCCAAAGCTGCTCCACATCTTCATTAGCCGGTTGCAGATCATAACAAGGATTAACGCTGAACATTAAAACTTCAATCGCTCCGCTTTCGACTGCCTCAAGTGCAACAAGCGGATTATGTGAACTCAAGCCGATATGTTTAATTATTCCTTCTTTCTTCAACTGACGAGCATATTCAAGAGTGCCGCCATTGACAATTTGATCCCAATCTTTCAAGTCGTCGCAATAGTGAATTGTTCCAACGTCAATATAATCAGTCTGCAAAAGTTTCAGCGATTCTTCAAAACCGGCTTTGACTTCAGAAATTTTTCTTGTACGAAGATATTGATCATTTTTCCAGATAGATCCGATATGTGACTGCGCAATAAATTTTTCACGGCGACCTTTCATTGCCTCACCGACTGCCGCACGAACTTTTGGATTTGACGCATAAAGATCAAAATAATTTACGCCTTCAACTTCTGCAACGTCGAAAAGTTTTTTGCACATTGAAAAATTTTCTTCGCTAAATCCTTCACAACCTAAACCGATCTCACTGACTTTTAAACCAGTCCTGCCAAGTTCACGGTATTTCATAATAATCACTCCTAAAATATTTTTGCATACGCTGAAAAATATTTTAACATTTAAAGTCGACTCAAAGTCAAAAAATTTTTTTTGTGATATAATATCAAAATTCATAAAATCTTCAGAGGAAGTGATTAAAATTTCTACAACACAAATTAATTCATCAAAAGAAGAAATGAATCGCGGTTTAAAAAATCGTCATTTACAAATGATCGCCTTAGGCACGGCAGTCGGAACAGGTTTATTTTATGGATCAGCCTCAACGATCGCACTTGCAGGTCCGGCGACTGCATTAAGTTATCTTGTCGGCGGAATAATAATTTTTTTGATCGTGAGAATGTTAGGTGAAATGTCCGTTGAAGAACCGGTTTCAGGATCATTCAGTTATTATGCTACAAAATATTGGGGAAAATTTCCGGGATTTTTAGCCGGCTGGAATTATTGGTTTTTATATATCTTTGTCAGTATGGCTGAATTGACTGCAGTCAGCATTTACGTCAGTTATTGGTTTCCTGATCTGCCTCAATGGATCAGTGCTTTGATCTGTTTAATTGTGATCACGCTGATCAATTTAATAACTGTCAGTGTTTATGGTGAAGTTGAATTTTGGATGGCTTTGATAAAAATTTCGGCGATTATATTTATGATCGTTCTCGGTTTATATCTCATCTTCAATGATCCGCGACCATTTCCGGATAATTTTAGTAATTTATGGATCAACGGCGGATTTTTTCCTAATGGTTTATGGAGTACTATGCTTTCAATCGTCCCTGTTATGTTTTCATTCGGCGGAATTGAGTTGATCGGTATTACTGCCGGTGAAGCTCAAAATCCGGAGAAAACGATCCCGAAAGCAATTCATCAAGTTATCTACAGAATTTTGATTTTCTACGTCGGTACAATGTTAGTTTTAATGTCGTTATGGTCTTGGAAAGAAGTCGGCACGGAAGCAAGTCCATTCGTGCAGATTTTTGATAATGTCGGAATACCTGCGGCAGCGAATATTTTAAATTTCGTCGTCTTGACTGCAGCGGCAAGCGTTTATAATTCGGCGATCTATTCAAATTCAAGAATGCTTTATGGACTTGCAGAAAGTTCCAATGCACCAAAATTTTTATCTAAACTTTCAAGCCGAAAAGTTCCCGTTAATGGTATTTTGATCTCGTCTGGTATAACTTTAATTGTCGTTGCGTTGAATTTCTTCTTTCCTGGAAAAATTTTTATGTATTTAATGTCGATCGTTACCGGCGCAGTGGTTTTAAGCTGGGCTTTGATCGTTGTAACTCATTTAAAATTTCGCAGTCATTATGATTCAATAGGACGTGTAACAAAATTTAGATCGCTATTCTATCCGATCGCAAATTATATTTGTCTTGCCTTCTTGATCGGAATTTTAATTTTGATGACAACGATCGATGAAATGCGTTTAGCAGTTATGTTGATGCCTGTTTGGCTGGCGATCATTTTCGCAGGTTACAAATATACGAATCGCAATAAAAAATAAATTTTCTAAAAATTTTTTGAAGGATAATTTTTTTTAACAAAGAATGAGCAAGGCAAATGATAACCACTAAAAAATATTAAAATTTTTTTTGGAGCGTGAATTATATGAACAGAAGAGATTTTATCAAAAGCAGTCTTGCATTAACTGCTGTTGCTTGGCTTGATCCTATGACATTGATCAGCAAAGATTCAAATATTGTCGTTGCAGCGGAAAATTTGAAGTGGTGGCAAAAATCGATCGTCTATCAAATTTATCCGAAAAGTTTTGCTGATACAACCGGCAGCGGCACCGGCGATCTTAACGGTATTACTGCACATCTTGATCATCTCAAGGCTTTAGGTGTTGGTGCAACGTGGCTCACTCCGATTTATCCTTCACCGATGGTTGATAATGGTTATGATATTGCTGATTATACCGGAATTGATCCTTCTTATGGAACTATGGCAGATTTTGATCGTCTTGTTGCTGAGGCTAAAAAGCGCAATATTAAAATCGTTATGGATTTAGTTTATAATCACAGTTCCGATCAAAATAAATGGTTTATCGAATCAAAGAGTAGCCGCAATAATCCTAAAGCTGACTGGTATATTTGGCGTGACGGCAAAGCTAATGGTGAGCCGCCGACAAATTGGCGCAGTATTTTTGGTGGAAGTGCCTGGACTTATTGCAAAGAAAGAGATCAATATTATTTGCATACTTTTGCAGCGGCACAACCTGATCTCAACTGGGAAAATCCTGAACTTCGTCAAGCTCTTTATGATGCGGCAAATTTCTGGATTGATAAAGGTGTCGGCGGTTTTCGTGTTGACGCAATAACTTATATCAAAAAGCCGAAAAATTTTGTTGATGGCAAGCCTGACGGAAAAGATGGAATGGTCGGCATTCATTCAATGACAGCTAACACGCCCGGAATTTTAGATTTCTTGCACGAATTTAAAAGCAAAGTTTTTGATGGACACGATATTTTTACAGTTGGTGAGGCTAACGGCGTTGCACCGGAAGAGTTGAGTCAATGGGTAGGTTCAAAAGGCGTTTTTGATATGATCTTTGAATTTAGTCATATGAATTTGCCTCTTAAAAATGGTGAAATTTGGTGTCGTCCAACTGAATGGAAATTAACCGAACTCAAAAAGGCACTTTCTGATAGTCAAGCTGTAACTAAAGAAAATGGTTGGTGCCCGGTATTCTTTGAAAATCACGATCAGCCGCGTTGTGTCAATCATTTCATTGCTAAAGGTGCTGATCCGATCAAAGCCGCTAAAGCAATTTCAACTGTTTTGCTGACGTTGAGAGGCACGCCGTTTATTTATGAAGGTCAAGAACTCGGCTGCACTAATGTCGCTTGGGATTCGATCGATCAGTATAATGATATTTCTTCGCATGGACAATTTGATTTTGCGATCAAAGAAGGATTTTCAAAAGATCAAGCGATGGAATTTATTCACTTCTTCAGTCGTGATAATGCAAGAACTCCGATGCAATGGAATAATTCCAAAAATGCCGGTTTTTCAAATGGAACACCTTGGCTGCCGGTTAATGAAAATTATATAAAAGTGAATGCTGCGGCGGAGGAAAAAGATCCTAATTCGGTGCTTAACTGGTACAAGAAATTAGCGAAATTCAGAAGCAAGCATCAAGAATTGATCGCCGGTGATTATGAATTACTTTTGCCGAACAGCGAAGAAATTTTTGCATTCGCAAGAAATCTTAATAATAAACGTATGATCACTGTTGTGAATTTCTCATTGAATACTGTTGACTTACCGAAAGAATTTATTAGCAAAAAGATTTTAGTTGATAGTGAAGACAAAATCGATCTGAATAAATTAAAACCACTTGAAGCAAGAATTTATGGTTAATTAAAAAACTTCTTGCTTAACAAAAATATTTTTTGAAATGTATTGAGCCGAAAGATTTTTTTCAAACGCTGAAGAAAATTTTTTCGGCTTTTAAATTTCTCTTCAAAGATAAAAAAATTTTCTGTCAATTAAAGGAATATCAAAAATCAAATAGAATAGCATAATTAAATTTAATGATATAAAAATTATTTTTAGAAAAAATTTTAGAAAGAGTGAGGAAAGTATGTCGATTGATACAAGCGGTTTTGGTGCTTATGATATTAGAGGAATTTATCCGAAGACAATTAATCAAGAACTTGCTTATAGAGTTGGTCGAGTTTTTCCTGAGCTCTTCAATGCAAAAAAAGTTGCTGTCGGTCACGACGTTAGGCTTTCAAGTCCGACGATTAACGATGCTTTGATTCGTGGTCTCACTGAGTCCGGTTGTGATGTTTATGACGTTGGTCAATGCGGCACTGAAATGATTTATTTCACAGTCGGATCGAAAGAACTTGACGGCGGAATTATGGTTACTGCAAGTCATAATCCTCAACAATACAACGGTTTGAAGTGCGTTAAAAAAGGTGCGCAGCCGATCAGCCCGAAAACCGGATTATTTGATATTCGTGATGCTGTTGCTGATGAAAGCCGTGATTGGTCACATCAAAAGGCAACAGGAAATATTTTTAGAATCGACATTATGCAGGATTATATTAAATGTATTTTGTCCTACGTCGATATTAAAAATCTCAAGCCGTTAAAAGTTGTTATCAATACAGGCAACGGTGCAGCAGGTCCGATTATCAATGAACTTGAAAAATATCTGCCGTTTGAGATCGTCAAAGTCTTCAATGATCCTGACGGTTATTTTCCTAATGGTGTACCTAATCCATTGCGTCAAGATAATCGTGCTGTTACTTCACGTGCAGTTATCGTTAATCACGCTGATTTTGGCGTTGCATTTGACGGCGATTTTGATCGTTGTTTTCTTTTCGACGAAAAAGGCGGTTTCATTGAAGGTTATTACCTTGTTGGATTTCTAGCGCAAAATTTTTTGTTAAAGCACAAAGGCGCAGCGATCGTTTATGATCCTCGTGCTGTTTGGAATACTGTCGACATTGTTGAAAGTATGGGCGGTCGTCCGATTGTCTGTCGATCCGGTCATTCTTACGTCAAAGAAGTTATGCGCCGTGAAAATGCTATTTATGGCGGTGAAATGAGTTCTCACCATTATTTTAGAGATTTTTATTATTGTGATAGCGGTATGATCCCTTGGTTAATGATCGCTGAGCTTTTATGTATGTCTGATAAAACTCTTTCGCAGTTAATGAAAGATCGTCAAAATAAATATCCTGTTTCCGGCGAACTTAATACTAAAGTTGCAAGTATGGATATTTCAAAGCAAATTATGAAAAAGATCGCTGAAATTTACGGCAAAGATCGAGAAGTTTTAACGATCGACGGTATAGGCGTTGATTTTGATGATTGGCGATTTAATTTGCGAAGTTCTGAAACTGAACCTTATATCAGACTTAATGTCGAAACTCGCGGCGATGCAAAATTACTCAAAGAAAAAACCGAAGAATTACTTAATTTAATTCAGAATGCGTAATTCGGAATTAGGAATTAATAAAACAATTCCGCATTCCGCATTCTTAATTCTTAATTATTTTTAGGAGTGTGATAGTTTTATGGCATTGACATTGTTGTCCGGTTTCTCGTTCGATTACGACAATCTTTTTGGTGAAGGTAAAGTTACTCAAGCTGATCTTGACAGCTATTCAGACGCATTGAAAAAAGCTCACGAAGCTATGAAAGTTATGCGTAGTGATGGAGTTATCAAAGCTCACCTTTCAAAAGATGGTACGCCTGAAAAAGTTTATTTCTCAAAACTGCCTTATATCACTGAAGAGAATGGAAAATTAAATCTCAACTCACCTGCAAGCATTAAGAGACTTCACGACTTCACGGAACGCATTCGCAATAACGTTGATGCAGTTGTTTCACTCGGTATTGGCGGCAGTTTCTTAGGCAATAAAGTTCTCTTTGATGTTTTCTGCGGCGAATTTTGGAACACTTGGACTAAAGAACAAAGAAAAGGTCTTCCAAAAGTTTATTTCAGCGGTCAAAATATTGATACGAGAAGAACCGGTGACATTATCAATCATCTTAAGGCGCAAGCTGAGATTGTCAAGACTCATGAGCAGCGCAAATTCAAAGTAATGTTGATCGTTATCTCTAAATCCGGCGGAACTCTTGACACAATGAGTAACTTTATGGTGATGTATGATGCACTTAAGAAAGTTGACGACATTGAAATTGAGATCGTCGCAGTTACTGATCCGAATATGGAAAAGAAAACACTTTTGAAACAACTTGCAGTTGAAAACGGTTGGGAAACTTTTGCAGTTCCTGACGGTGTCGGCGGTCGTTTCACAATCTTCTGTGAAGTTGGATTAACGACGGCAGCGGTTATCGGTATGGATATTGAAAAATTCCTTGAAGGTGCTCGTCATATGGATGAGGCTTGTCAAAACGATAATATGTGGGAAAATCCTGCAATGCTCAACGCCGCTTTGAAATTTGCAGCGGCACAAAAGCACGGTCGCAATATCGAAGTTATGATGCCTTATGGCGATTATCTCAAATCTGTTTCAGAATGGTATATTCAATTACTTGCTGAGTCGCTCGGTAAGAAATTCGACAAAGAAGGTAACGTTGTTAATTATGGTCGTACGCCGCTTGTTGCAGTCGGTACAACTGATATGCATTCACAGACTCAACAGCATCAAGAAGGCACACTTGATAAAGTTGTTCAATTCATTAAGATCGCTAAATGGGATAATGATTTTGTAATTCCGAATGTTTTCCCGAATGCCCAAAAACTTGCTGATATTTCCGGCGTTACTATGAGTGAAGCTCTTGAAGTTGCTCGTCAATCAAATGCTGACGCTCTCAAGTCTGATAACCGTTATAATGCTTGCTTTACGTTGCCGGAACTCAATGAATATCATCTTGGCGAATTGCTTTATATGCTTGCAATGTCTGTCGCTTATGAAGGTGAACTTTCTAACGTTGACGCTTTCAATCAACCGGGCGTTGAGGCTTACAAACGCATTATGGGTCCGAAACTTCAAGAACTCAAAAGATCAAAAGGACTTTAATTAATTCGGAATTAGAAATTCGGAATGCGGAATTAAGAAAATTTTATGTTGATAATTATAATTTTTGCTCGTTATTAAGCGGGCAATTTTTTTGTAATAAAAAAGTCGACGAAAAAATTTTTTATCATCGACTCAACTAAAATTTTTTTGATTAGTGATTAACAATTTGATCTTCAAGACGCATCAACATAAAGCAATAATCAGAAATTCTATTAATTAAAATTCGATCGACTTCGTGGACTTCTTCACTCTCTGCAAGTGTCAACAATTTTCTTTCTGCTCGTCGAGTGATCGTCCTTGCTAAGTCTAAAAATGATCCGGCTTGACTATCGCCCGGAATAATGAACGCCGTCAATTTCGGAAGTTTTGATTCAATTTCATCAATGTCATTTTCAATATCAGAAATATTTTTAGCGGTGATCATCAGCGGCTTGTTGAGGCTTGCAAGATCAGCCATTAAAAGCGACATTAATTTTTGCAAATTATAAATTTTCTGCTTGACTTCATTACTTTTTGCAAATGATCTACTCATTGCAAGCGCAGAATTAGCTTCGTCAATCGTTCCATAGACTTCAACACGCAATGAATTTTTTTTAACTCGTTCACCGGTGTAAAGTCCGGTTGTACCGTCGTCACCGGTTTTGGTGTAAACGTGCATTAAATTTCAACTCACTTTCAAAAATTATTTATTGTTCGCAATGATAACAGGAAATGATCCGAGATTTTTAAGCCAGATACTTTTTTGCTTAACAGCGGCGATCGATTCATTAAGAATATTTTGATCAATGTTTGTATCAAGATCGAAGAAAAAAATATATTCACCTAATTTAGTCCTTGCCGGTCGTGATTCAATCCTAGTCATATTGACGTTACGAAATGCAAATTCTTCAAGCACTTCACATAATGCACCGGCGTGCTCACCATCAATTTGACAAATGATCAAAATTTTATCTTTCGGCGAATCGATCTGAAAATCTTCATTGCGGCGGCGAATTTCAAAAAATCTTGTACTGTTTAGCATATTGTCTTGAATTTCATCAGCGATCGTCACAAGGTTATTTAATTCACCGGCTCGTTTAGTGCATATCGCAGCATAGCCATCAGAAATTTTCGACTCAGCAACAATTTCAGCGGCTTTAGCAGTTGATGAAGTTGTAAAAGTTTTCGCTGTTGAAAAATTCTTTTGCAGATACTTTCGACATTGAGAGATCGGCTGCGAATGTGAAAAAATCTTTTTGATCTGCGAAGCGTCAACACCCGGCTTAGTCATTAAATGATTGTGCACTGACCAGATCAATTCACGAGTAACGATCAAATTGTCCGATCTTGCCAAAGTGTCAAGTGTTATGTTCACTGATCCTTCAAGTGAATTTTCAACGGGAACGAATCCTGCATTAACTTCACCATTTTCAACGGCGATCAATACGTCATAAATTTCTTGATAAATTATTAATTCCAACGGCTCATCAATAATTTCATTCAAATAAACTGCTGCCGCTTCTGAATGAGTTCCACGTGGTCCGAGTATTCCCATTAATTTCATTTTTTAAACCTCTTTAGAAATTTTTTGTTGATAGTTTAACTGTTATTTGATAATATTGCAATTAATATAATAAATTAAATTCTTGGAGGAAAAAATTTTATGGTGCATATTGTTGGAGCAGGCTCAGGCGACGTTGAATTAATCACTGTCAAAGGCAAGCGGCTTTTGGAAAATGCTGACGTTGTAATTTATGCCGGTTCGCTGGTTAATCCTGATCTGCTGAATTTTTGTAAATCGACAGCGAAAAAATATAATTCAGCAACTATGACGCTTGACGAAGTAATTCAAGTGATCGAACAGGCTGAATCTGAAAATTTGACGACAGTTAGACTTCACACCGGCGATCCGTCGATTTATGGAGCAATTCAAGAGCAAATGAATATCTTGACGGCGAAAAATATTTCATTCGACGTAACGCCCGGAGTTAGTTCATTTCTTGCCGCTGCTGCTGCACTCAAACAAGAATATACTTTGCCCGGAATAACTCAAACAGTAATTATCACTCGTTACGGCGGAAGAACTAAAGTTCCTGAAAAAGAATCGCTGAAAAGTCTTGCTAAACATCAATCTACAATTTGTATCTTCTTATCGATCAAAATGATCTCTGAAGTTGTTGACGAATTGATCGACGGTGGATTTTCAAGTGATACGCCGATCGCCGTTGTTGAGAAAGCATCTTGGGCTGATGAAAAAATTATTCGTGGAACGCTTGAAACGATCGCCGATCAAGTCAAAGCTGAAGAGATCGATCGGACGGCAATGATCATTGTTAGTCATTGTCTTAACTCTCACGGCGAATTATCAAAATTATATTCACCGGATTTTAGTCATATGTTTAGAAGTAGGGCTGAATACTGAGGGCTTAGGGCTGAGGGCTGAGGACTTAGTTTAATTAATCACTTGCAGATTTTTGATCGTCATATCTTCCGGTCCGGTGATTTGACAGCCTTTTTTCTTAGCATAATGAATATAATCAATAATTTCTTTCGTGATCTTTTCACCTGGAGCAATTATCGGAATGCCCGGCGGATAACACATTAAAAATTCTGCGGCAGTCTCTCCAATCGTTTCATCGATCGGCAGAGATTTTTTATTTGAGTAAAAAGCCTCTTTAGGACTGCAAACGACGATCGGATCAATGTATTCAGTCTTAAGCATTTTTGACGGATCTTTTCGATAAATTCTTTTGATCTCAGCAAGTGCCGCAACAAGTCTTTCAATGTCCTTTTGACGATCGCCAACACTGACATAAGCCAAAATATTTGCAATGTCACCAAATTCCGTTTGAATATCGTATTCATCACGAAGAAGATCATAAACTTCAATACCGGCTAAACCGATCGGACGAGTGAAGATCGACAGCTTTGTAATATCAAAATCGTTGACGGCTTCATTGTCGACAAGTTCACGACCATAAGCATAATAACCGCCGATCGTGTTAATTTCATTTCGTGCATATTCAACAAGATCAATCACTTTATCAAAAATTTCTGCGCCGTGAAGTGCTAAATTTCTTCTTGAAATGTCTAAGCTACTCATCAAAAGATATGATGCACTTGTCGACTGCGTGATATTGATAATTTGATGGACATAACCGACATTGATATTTTTTCCACAAAGAAGTAATGAAGATTGAGTTAGAGAACCGCCGGACTTGTGCATTGAGATCGCCGCCATATCAGCACCAACTTGCATAGCCGCCTTAGGAAGTTTTGAATTGAAATATAAATGCGTGCCGTGCGCCTCGTCAGCAAGAAGTTTCATATTATTTTTGTGAGCAATTTTTGTCAATGATTCAATATCCGAACAAATTCCATAATAAGTTGGATTGTTTACTAAAATTGCCTTAGCCTCAGGATTATTTTTTATCGCCGTTTCAACTTCGCTAACTTTCATTCCGAGAGAAATTCCTAATTGATCGTCAACTTGAGGATTAACATAAACGGGTTTAGCATCGCAGAGAATCAAAGCATTGATCGCCGAACGGTGAACATTTCTAGGCATAATGATCTTATCGCCGGGCTTGAGGCTTGAAAGGATCATTGCTTGCACGGCTGAAGTTGTTCCACCAACCATAAAGAATGCCGCCGCCGCTCCAAAGGCTTCCGCTGCAAGTTGTTCAGCGTCACGAATCACAGAGATCGGATGACAAAGATTATCTAACATTTTCATTGAATTAACGTCAACGTCAAGACATTGTTGTCCTAAAAATTCTACAAGTTTTTTATTGCCGCGTCCACGCTTATGACCCGGCACATCAAACGGTACTAATCTTGCGGCTTTCATTCGTTCTAAAGCCTCAAGCAATGGTGCTCTATCTTGAGTTAAATAATTTTCTTTCAACAAGTGATCATCTCCTCATCAAATTAAAAATAATTTTAACACGATTAAATTTCTCTAACAAGACAAAAAAATATTCCGTTGATCAAAATCGATCAGCGGAATTTTATTTCCAACAATCTAAAGCACGTCTGACAACTTTATAAAATCTGTAAAGCCTGGCGATCTTTGAAAAAATTATTGTTCCGATTAATTCACCAACTTTATCAAAAATCATTTTTACGACGACGAACAACAGCAATGAAACTTTTATACTCAAAACCGTTAATGAAATTACACCGAACAGCGGCAGTAGAAAAATCATTGCGAGTTTGATCATTATGAATGAACAAGTTAGAGCCATTGCCGATCGACATAATCTAACAAGCATTTTTGAATTTCGTCTTGACCATTGCCGAATATCTTCATAAGCAAGTTTTGGATTTCTGATCGCTTTGACAATGAACGCCCAAGCACGTCGACCATAAAATTGAAAAAATTCACCGATCTTTTGAAGTAATTTATTAATGTCCGTCGGTATATTAGTGATCGTATTCATCAGAATCGCCGGATCAGTAAAGAATCCACGCATTGCACCAACTGCACCACCGAGAGCACGTCCGCCGAGATTTGAAACTGAATCAGGCACAGGCAAGGCAGGAATGAAGGCGGCGACGACATAAAGAATGATCGCTAAAATTCTGCCGATGATCATTCCGAGAAAATATTTTATAACGATCTGCGGACTGCGACGAAAAGCACTTGGCAATTTTCGATATTTCACCGGCAATTTATTTATAAATCTGCTTACAAGATCATTATTTTCCGGTTTTGATGAAAGTATAAGTGCTCTGTTAGCAGCTCGACGAATCGCCTTAGCATTATCGCGTTCAAGTGCTTCAGTGAGATTTATCATCTTAGCGAATGCATCACTGATTGCTTCTCGTGTCTGCTTTCTTCTAAGTTCTAATTCTTCATCAAATGATCGTGTTGTCTGCATCATTTTTTGAAAGTTATCAAATGTCTTTGAAGTCTGCAACATTTTTTGAAGAGCCTTTTCAAGTTCTTCATTTGATCTTTTCTCTTCTGCCATCACCACCACCTCTAATTTAATTCGGAATTAAGAATGCGGAATTAGGAATTAGATCGATTAACAATTCCGCATTCCGAATTACTCATTCCGAATTATTTTACTGGACTTTCTCGGCGATTTTTTCCAAAACTTTTACATCTTGTTCACTAAGTGTTGAATATTGTTCAATCGCCGCTTTCATCATTCCATTAAAAGCATCGATCTTAGTAGTGAGTTTAGTAATATCATCTTGCATAATTTTGATCGCCGCCGTTAATTCAAGTGTAGCTTTTTCAACACTGATATTAAGCGTTGAAATATTTTCTGTCGTCTGATTGATATTTTCTGCGACTACGTGATTACTTTCTGTAACTCTCTCAAGTCCGTCAACCGTCGTTTGTCCTTGTGTTGAAATTATTTCAGTGACTTTTGTAAGCTCCGAAATATTATTTACAACTTCATTCATTGTTGCTTTGATCTCTTCAAGTGATTCTAATTTGTCAAGCGTTTCTAACTTCTCTAATGTCGAAAGTTTATCAAGCTCATCAAGTTTTTCAAGCCGATCAACTTTTTCTAATAACGTTTCCATTGACTTGTTAAGTTGCGTTAAATCTTTTGCAAATGGCGGCACTTTCAACATTTGACCGACTGCCGTTAAAAGTTTTACACTTGTTTGTAAAGTTGTCTTGTTTGTTTCGGATACTTCATTGAGTTTTTGAGAATTTTCATCAATGCTTGAAAGTTTTTCACTGACTTCAGACATTTTTTCAACATTCACTTTTGATAATTTCGCTGATGCCTCTGTGTTGTCTGATAATTTTTTTAATATCGCTTGACGTTCTTTTGAAGACTCAACGAATGAATTTATTGTTGATTTTATTTCTTCATTCGTTTCGACAATCTGCGCTAATTGTTCTAAATTCTCTAATCCACTCAACCGATCACGGATCACTTGTAATTCTTCTTCAAGTCGATCTGTTCCTTTATCAATAGCGTGCACCATTTCTTCACCGGTAACATCACCTGTGCCGTTGAGTTTATGACGTAGCTGTTGAAATTGAATTTCTAAACGTTGTTGATTGTCTTCTTCTGCGATTGCCGCTTGCATAATACTTCTTTTCAAAAAGAATGCTGAAACAATCGCCGCTATTGCGCCTACTCCTATGCCGACGACATCATCACCTTTTATCATTGCGCCGATACTCACTAATGCAAAGAATAACGCCGCTGCCGTTGTATTCTCATTCATTATTCTATCATTCCTCTCAATTTATCAATATGATCGTTAAGTTCCTTTTTAATGATCGTTAAAACTTCCTCACAAATAAATTTTTCATAGCTGTTTAGAAAATCTTTTTTAATTCCGTAGA
>JAFUZV010000106.1 GCA_017476425.1 Selenomonadaceae bacterium | reverse complement strand
GATAGTAGAAAGAACATTTGCATGGCTGAATTATTCACGCAGGTTAAGTAAGGATTATGAAATAAAAACTGCATCAGAAGAAGCGATGATAATCATTTCTCATATTCATACACTTATTAAACGTTTATGCACACATATTCTCACCAACCCAATAAGCTCCAACGCCTTTAGACATAACACTGAAAGTCTTATTGTCACTTTCCATAATTTCAACTTTAGAAAGTCTCAAAATACTTGATCCTCTAACTGCCATTCCGATAATTTCGTCTGAAATAATATTCGGTACAAAGCCTTGAAGATTATCTTTTAAATATTGTGTATCAGCCATAATAAAATCTCTCCTTTAATTTTAAATTTCTATAACTTTAATGCCATACTCGATAGCACAAGTATGCTCAATTCTGCAGCCGCGATAATTCTCCCAGCCTTTGACAAAAATAACTGCGTCTGCACCAGTCATAAGTTCAAGACTTTTTGCAAGAAACCATAATGGCTTTGCGTCTTTAGGTGCTTCCTGAAAGAATGAATCGATAATTTCTATCTTCTCATTAAAGCAACTTTTAGCCAGCATAATAGCTTTTTTGCGTTCAGCAAGAATTTGCTCATCTGTCTTGTCTCTCATCGGCTGGCTTATAAAAATTTTCTTTTTCATATTTTTAGCCTCGTTTGACTTGATTATCTAAAATAGCCTTCATAAAACTGCCTTTTACTCTCTCATTGCCGATTATCTGAGTACTTTTGCCACCGGCTGCTTGAGGTGCTTTACCTTTGAGTTTCTCATTAACTCCTGCCTCAATCGCTGCTTTATATTCCTTTTCAAAAATTTTGATTCTCTCAAGAGTGCTTTCATTATCATCAGCAATAAGATATTCCATAAATTGCACAGGAATTTTACGTTCTGCAAGGACTTTTGTCATTTCAAGCATAAGTTCCTTGCGTTGAAGTTCTTTCTCTTTAATTTCAAGTTCCTTTCGTCCATTTTCAATTTCAGCCTTCTGTCGTTCCTCATCTGATAATTTTGAAAGTCTCTCTGCTTCTTTCTTCTGACGCTCCAATTCTTTTTTATATGCGGCTTCTCGTTTCTTCAAATCTGCTTCCCAAGTTTTTTGTGCTTCAGTGATCGCTTTAGTGATTTTAGCGTCAATAACATCTGTTGGCTTTATCTCTGACTTATCAACATTATCTTGATTTTCTTTGATCTCAACAGTTGGCATAGTTTGTGGCTGTTGACCTTCACCACCGTCGCCGCTTTCAGCGAATCTTTGAATTTCAAAATTAATCATTATCTTTCATCTCCCGTTCTCTAACATAAATCATAAAATCGATAACTTCATCAACATCTTGAAATTTACCAACTCGCAGAATGCCTGTTTTATCCTTAAAAATAAAACTTTGCTGCTTGCAATCAAAATTTCCATCTCTGCTAAGCTCATAATGTCCACTGAATTTTGTTTCACCACGTTTAATCGCGTCGTATAATTCAGCTTCAATGGCATCGCGTGAGGTAAACGATTCAATTTCATTAGTGATCATTTTTGATTCCTCCAAAAAAAATTTTTGAATAATTATGTGTTAAATATGTAAATTTTAACTTTATATAAGCCTTTGTGGGCTTTTATAGAGTGTGTTAATTATTTGTTGTAATGATTGTAGTAGTATCACTTTCATCAATCCAATCTGGTAACTCTGACATATAACTTGCTCTGTAAACCGTATCAAGATTAAATGTCTCAATCAGCCAGCCGTAACCACGAGTGTAAAAAATATTTTTTGCAAGACTTCTAACTTTTTGTCGATTAGTGCACTTTCCAAGTTCTTCAAATAAAATTGCCCATTCAGCAGCGTAACTTCGATTAGCACATCTTCGCATAATTTCTTTCAGATATTCCAGCTCATTTGTAAGTGCTGTCGTCAATTCGGAAATCCATTTGTCAATGTATGTATTCCGCCATTCTGACGAACCATTTTTTCCATCGCTGTTAGATTGCACTGAATAAAAGGCTTGCAGAAATATTCTATCGCTAATTGTCATTATTTCTTCAAAAACAGCGTCAAGTTTAAAAAGTTCTCTAACATTATCAAAACCTAACGGCTTCTCAAAACGATATGAAACATCTTGCCACTGATCTAGCAACTCTTGATTTTCATATTTAATTCTATGATGAAATTCAAAAGCTATTATTTTATCAAGCGTTTTATTCACTTGAAGACAAAATTCTTCATCACGAGTCAAATAATTATTTAACGCCTCTTTAAATTCTGCAAATATTTGAGTCGATCCGTTTGGCGATATAGATTGTAAATATTCAATTCTATTGTTGATTTGTTCCATTGTAAACATTAGATTTTACCTTCTAATTTTGAGAAACTAAGTAAAACAACGTTATTAAAATCACTGCCTTTTTTCAATTCAATTTCAATATTCAAGCAGTCTTTTTCGGTCAAAATAGGCTCACTTCTATCAATTAACTTTCTCCTTATCTGTCTTGTTCCGTGCTTTGATTCAGTTAAATAACTTACAAGATAATGCAGCATTCTCATACCTCCGATTATGCAATCATTTTTCTATTAACGTTCGTTTCAAGAAAATTTTTAATCTCAGTGTAACCCCAGCCAAGATTTATCAATCCAGCAGAAAGTCTTTCAAGATTTTCAACCTCTGCCAATTCATCTGCTGTGAAATAATCTCTAACGCTTTCACATTTTTGAGTTTTAAATTCTTGTCGCAAATCATTAGCACTCTTTCCGAACAGCACTTTGTAAACAAGATTTGTATAATTCGGATAAGCAAATTTTTTATTCGGAGATTCCGGCAACATATTTTTGATTGTGTCCGTGAGAATATGACGAACGACTATACCCTTAGCACGCTCAATCTCCCACTGCTTGCGCTCCTCATAAATTCGTTTGAGTGTTTCCTCCATTGTGTTAAACGCTTCAATATATTTGAGTTTCCATTTCAACGCTTCTGAACCGGTGAATCCCATAACCAACAAAGAAAATCCATCGCGATCCATAAGATATTCAGGATAATTTCTTAAATTACCGTCAATCTTATAGGATGTCTTGTAAAACATTTGAGCAGTCCTCAATTTTGAGTTCTGTTGATCTGACGTGGTTTTCTTAATAAGATTTTCAATATCACGCAAAACATTGAAATGCTCTTTTTCAAAATCCTCAGCAACTTGACGACTGGACACTGCCAACCATTTTTCACCTTTTTTACCTTCAATTTTTACCAAAATTGTTAAATCCTCCATTCTGTGATTTTTAATAATAGAAAAGCACACCATTAAGGTGCGCTTTGTTCAATTAGCATATTCAGTTTTTAGCGTTCAATCACGCCCATTGAGCTTTATTAGGTAAATCGTACTTATGAATAATATCTTTGATACGAGCATTAACTGTTTCCTTGATGTATGCAAATCTTTCTTGATTAGTATCTAATCCTCTAATTGCGCCCTCCTTATCAAGCTGTTCACTAACTTTTTCTTCTTCAGCGACCGCCCATTTTAAAACTTCACGCCATTCTGCTGTTGCTTTTTGTTTTCTAATTTCTAAATCATCATTCACCGCTTCCACCTCCTATAACCAATACATAGCTTTTTAGCAATATCTATAACAGAAACATGGCGATTGATGAATTTATCGGCATTATTAAGCAGATCATCAATAGTAAAATTATCAATATCTAAATCAATGGGATTTCTATTCAATTCATAAATAAATTTTTCATCAATACCACGAAGGATAGAAAGTCCATAATTTGTGAATAATCTTATATCATCATTACTAAAAGAATAATCACCATCTGAGCCAATAGGGTGATTATGAGTTACATAAGCACCTTTCAATTTATCACCAAGCTCTAAGATTGAATTGACATTATTCTTATCTCCAACACATTGATAAACTTCATTAGAGCTTGTTATGACTATTGCATTTTCAACATTGCTATTAACAATTTGTTTCTCAAAATATTCTAACGTCTGTCTAATTAGATTTTTATCTGGAATTTCACCCAACTTCACAGGAGATTTACCAATGTTAGTGCCTGTTGTGTTATCTGAAGCCGCAAGACCTTTAAATATCTCTGCAATTTTAGATTCTGCTGTCACTTTAGAAGATACCTTCTTTTGATTTGTTCTATTCCACTCATCAAGCGATTTTTCCTTTTTTATATAAACTTTCTCATAATCAGCATATCTCATAGAAGCTGGAATGTCAATATATTTTCCGTTTTTATCTTTTGCTACGCGATTTCCACTCTTGCTTGCACCTTCAATGAATGGAGCAACCGTTGATCGACATCTGGCGTGCAGTGGCGGATAATTTACGCCGGTTTGCTTTTCACTTAATAAAAATGTTTCACCGTCTTTTTCTCTGCACTTTTGACTTGTTCGTCCGTCGAGTACTGAAATAAATTCATACATTTCAACCTCAGCAGCTTTCATTGAATCGTAATGCGCCTGATTGTTCACAAAGTTCATTTCGGTTCGGATCAATCTGACTGCATTTTTATAACCCGACTGCATTTTATTATCAAGCATTTTCGACAGTTGCGGAATGGACAAACCACGATGAACTCCGGCAGTGATCGTTTGCTTAATTGCGTTGCTTAATAATCGTGTATTTTTCCATATTCGTTGACTGTAATTTTTGCCGCTCCAACGTGCCGCTAGAACTCTTTCTGCATTGATATTTTCAACTTTAGCAAGTGCAACTGATAATCCGCCGACTTTCACTAAATCAAAAATATTTCTGCTGTAATTGCTTGTATAAGCCTCAGTCAGAAAATCTTTCATTGATTGATTGATTGACATCACGCCCCAATTTATCAAGTTCTTGCAACGTTTCAGAATAAAGTTTTTCAAGCCTTGAGATTCTTGGTCTCATTGCTAAAGTATTCAATTCTCGTTGAAGTCCTGCATTTCCATCAGCTATTTGCTGCAGATATTCTTGCATTGTGAAACGCCACTCTTTGAACTCTCGACTGCTTAATAATCTTCTTGCTTCATCAAAATCAATGCCATTATCTTTTGCAAAAGTGCCGTAGAGTTTCAAAATATCATCTTTGATAGCAATAAGTGCTTTCTGATAATATCTCGCTAATCTTTTCTCAATGGTTTCTTCGCAGCGTTTAGTCCAATCACGTTCATACTCAATCGATCTGCGCCGCCAATAAGCCTGTTTCTGTTTCTTCTTCGTAGTCATAATTTTCTTCATCTCTCAAACTTTCGTCTGATTCTTCCTGCTCCCGCTTTAATTCTTCAATCTCTGCAACAGGGTCTTCAACGAAAGGTAAAAGGCTTAATAATTTTTTCTTACTCACTACGCCTTCAAGTTCTTTAACGATCTGCGCTTGTTCCTGATTGTTAGCAGGAATATTCGGTGTAAATGTGATTTCGACATCTCTAAAGTCAATAGCGTCTTTACTTTTCGTTTTGAGCATTCCACTGATTAATTCAATTCGACGTTGCAGTGCTTTTTTAAATTCGCGTTCTTTGCGGCTTCTAATTTGTTCCAATCCTATCAACTTATATTTGATTGCTATACCGCTCGAATTACCAACAAAATTTGAATCAGACATATCTGCAATATTTGAGAATTTATGAATATCAACTTGTAAACGATTTTTTAAATTTTCAATATAGCTATCATTAAGATTTTTAATCAGCCAATCTGCACTACCATTTGGATCATCGAGCACTATAACTTTGTTATTGCGAAGTTTCTTAATATCTTCACTATCAGTACCGCCCATACCTTTCAGCACAAGAAAAGCGTCTGTAAAATCCATTAAATCATCAAGACTAAGCGATTGTGCCATATTGTAAGCGTCAACAAGCGAAATGACATTTTCAAAATCACCGCGTCGTTGTTTATTATTCGGAAAGTCGATTATTGGAACATCATCAAAATAATTAGGTCGTGTATCTGTCAACGTCAATCTAGTGCCGCTATAATCATAATATCTAATACTAGACTTATCATAAACCTCAACATATTCTGTATAAGTTGCACCATCGAAATTGTAAACGCGATAGTGACGAATCGCATAAAGAATATTTTCTTCGAGTGTCGATTCACAAACAAGAATCATTTCTTCACTTGGTATCGATTTGAATCTAATTGCAGCGTCATTATCTGTGTAAAGAATTTCATAACTTTCGCCGGTTATTGAGGCTTCCTCAGCAAGTTCAAGATTATGCGCTGATTCGTCATTGTATCTGAAAATCTCAAGCAGTATATCAAGTTTAGATTGATATTCTTTCAAAGTTGAATATGCTACCGGTTTACCAAGAAAAAATCCGGTCGACATATCAGCTATATATTGACAAAAATTGCTAACAATTCGATTGTTCGGCGCATTATTAGGTCTGCCTCTTTTATTCAAAATGTCGTGCTTGCCAATATAATAGCCTTTCAGTTTCATCTTATGCTTATAGTCATTATTATGCACTTTCAATATCTGCTGAAAGTCATTTATATCAAGCTCTGTTTTATTTGTTAATATTTTCATTTGATTCACGCTACTCTCTAAGGTAATACTTAAAAATAATCCATCGTGATATAGATTAAAATTCATTAGTCTAATTTTTTGAATTTTTTTAGACTAACAAAATTTTTACAATTCAAATTCACCACGACTGATTGACCTAGTACGAGCATAAGCTACAGCGGAAAATGCATCACTTGCAGCGTCAACTTGATCATCGTGCAATGCGTCAGGAAAGCCTTCAAGTTCATCAAGAAATGTTTCATTCCAACTGCCTTCAAGCAACATCAAGCAACATAATATTTCCACGTTGCCACTGCGCCGCAAATGGTTCAGCTCTTGT
>JAFUZV010000013.1 GCA_017476425.1 Selenomonadaceae bacterium | reverse complement strand
TTTAGCCGCCGTATAATTTGCACTTGAGGAGCGAATGATCGTATTTGTGAAATTAATAATGCCTTCGTTGTCAGCATTGCAGTTAGGTAAGACAGCTTTAATTTTGACATCCTTATTCTCACGCATATTCTTGATCCACGTTGCAATATAATAACCGTCTGTATTTTTGTTGCTCATATCTGACGATCTGATTTGCGGAACTGCTAAATAATCAAAATCCGCCGTCTCTATCGTCTTTAACGCCTCTGCATATTTTTCAGCCGAAGTCAATGCAACTTCTTCAGTTACCGTTATTGTTGACGGCGTGACACTTGTTGACGTTGTGGTGTCCGTGCTGTCGAGATCGTCAATTTCATCATCAACAGGATCATCACCATTTTGCACTACCGTCTCAACCGTCTTTGTATTTTTCGGCGAAATAAAATAAACTAACACTTTTTGCGGCGTTGTTTGATAGCCCGTCAATGCTAGTCTCATTTGCTCTTGATTTTCTTCTGTTACGTCAGTCGGTATGTCATCAACCGTGTAAAGTGTTAAATAATCTTGCGTGAGGCTTTTATTTTCCTCTTCAAGAATTAATAACACTATTCCGCGTTGTGATCTGTCGATCGCTGTTATTCCGCGTTCTCTAAATGCCACATTAACTGTCGGCATTTTCAATTTTGCCATTCTCTTCATCTCCGATCATTATTTTTGAATAATATTCTTCTTCAGGTTTTAATCTCTCTTTTTGACCGATTCGGCGAATAAAAGAAAGGTTTATCTCTTCATCGTCTTGATCTGCGTCAAAATAATTAAACTGCATTGCTACTGAAACAATGTCGGCTTGTTCACCGTCAATATCGCTTTGCAATTCTTGAAAGTGAATCCATCTTTTACCGACTTGCAAGCCACGCCAAAATTTTTGTATGATCGCGTCTTGTACGTCGTAGAGTCCCAATGCCTTGCAAACGCCTTTTTGTGCATAATATGTAACAATCATTAAGCATTCATTTTGATTGCGATTCGCTCTTTCGCTGTCAGCTCTCGTTGTCTTGACAAGTTTCAGAAAAAAGCAAGGACTTTCAAAATTCTCTAGCACTTCATCAAGATAGATCGGTAAATCTGCTATTGTTTTGAGTTTATCCCTTGCCGCCTTTAATATTTCGCTTTGCTTGATCATTTTTCGATCTTCGCTTTCACTTCATTCATAAATTTCTCTAATTCTTGCCGAATTTCGCCGGAATGTTCAAACGTTTGCACAACTCGCCTAAAAAAATACTTTCCTTGCACAAATTTCAAGTATCTGCCGTTAATTACGAGAGCGTGTCCTCTTTCAACTAAATGAAAATGCGGGGCTCTTGTTCGCAGTTGATATTCAGAATCAAGCACAGTTGATCCAACAATTTTACCTGTCCAACTTTGTTTTAACTTCTTGCGATTCGTCCTGAATTTTGCCGCTTTCCAATTCCAAACTAAATTAGCAGCTTTACCAACTGGTGACGCGGCGATCGCTTTTCGCTTGAGATTGTTACCAATTCGCCGTAAATACTTTTGTGATAAGTCAGGGTATTCTCTGCCAACTTCTAACAGACGATTGATAAAATCATCTAAGTTGATAAATTTTAATTCAGCACTCACGGCGACCACTCCTCACTCTGTTTGAATTTTAAACCCGTTGCAGTACTGCCGCGTTTTTTCTCAACGCAACGCAATTCTAAAACTTCGTGAGTCATTTCAGGATCAACAATGCTGACAACTTCAAATATCTGCTTGTGATAACGGACTTTGCAACCTTCATCAATGTTATCACGATAACGAATCGTAATTTTCACCGTTTCTTCGTTCGCTATCCGTTTCACTTCTAAATATTCTTTGCCTCTGAGTGGTTGAACACTTGCCCAAATATTTTTATAAAGAATGTTGTCGTCAATCGTTTCAAAGTCGTTAAATTCACCTGCAACGCCGCTGATTATGTCAACTTTTTTATTAAGCGTTCCAATATTAGCTATCATCGCTTTTAACCTCTTCAGTCCACGAAGGTAAAATATCGCTGTAGCTAGGCTTATAATTAGAAAGGTTGAAAAGATCAATCACCCAGCCATAACCACGCTCATAGAAGATTCTTTTTGCGTAATATTCAATTTCGTGCTTATTCGTATGTCGCCCTTTATGTTCAAAGATCATTGCTTCTTCAAGATTGTAATTGTGATTTGCACAATATTGCATTATCGTTTTCAGGCTTTCAAGTTCATTACCCGGCGCAGCTGATAAATTCGCTATCCATTTATCAACATAACGATTTTTATAAACCGTTGTCGAATTGCCGCCGCCTCCGCTTGAATTTTGTGTTTCAGCGTAAAACGCCGCTTTAAATTCTCTATCGCTGACATTTGCTATTTCGCTAAATGTTCCGCTTGCGTCAAACAATTCCCTTAAATCTTCATATCCTAACGGCGCATCATCTTTTGGAGCTATCCACGGATCAATTAATTCTTGATGTTCAAATTGCCAACTCAAGTGAAATTCTTCTGCTATCACTTTATCCATCGTTTTGTGCATTTGCAATTCAAAATCTTCACCACGTGTGAAATATCCTTGCAACGCCGTTATCAAGTCATTAAAAACCGTTTCAGCTCCTGCAGGTGATATGCTTTTAAGATAGGCAATTCTTTGATCAAGTTCATCTCTAATGCTCATTCTGATTCCGCCTTTTGTGTCAATCTCAACTGCGCTATCATTGCCATCAAGCCACTTTCTTTGATGTCTTGGAATTTGCTCATTTCGTCTGGTCTTTCAAGTGATCTTGCTACCAACGTAACGATCAAATGTAAGTAAAGAGGATTTGAATAATCTTTTATCACGCCTGCGCCTTCAAGGTATTTTTCTGCGCTGAATTGATAGAAAGTTGCATTTGCAATTTCATCTTCATTATCGCTGTCGATATGAAGTAACCTTGCAAGTTTCAAAATATCAATTTCAACCGCCGTTGTGTAAGTCGTTGCCGTTGTGTAAGTTATTTCATTCATTTTGATCAAAGCGTTGTAGCTTTCTTGGTGATTCTCAAAAATCCATTCTTACGAACAACATTGCCGCCTAAAAATTCAACGCCTCTGAATGCCGTCATTCCTTGCATAAATTTAAAATCAATTGACTTTTCAACTTTCAACGGACTGAAGTCGACAAGCATATAATTAGAAAGTGAACCATAAGCCATACAATAATCGCCGGCGGTTGTGTCAGCTGAAGAGATCGGATTGCAAGCACTGTTAATAATGTAATTGATACCGTTGATCGTGCCGTAGTTGCCGTGCGCTTTAATATCGTAAAACGCCTGTTTATTATTCGTGCGGACATTTGCAAATGCAAGCAAATCAAGTTTTGAAAGAATCAGCACCGCCGCGTCTTCGACTTCTTCATCGCCGCCATAATTATAAACAATTTCATTAAGCGTCTTGTCGTCAATCGTCGTAATTGCTAAATCAGTATCGCTGTCAATCGCCGTTGCTTTTGCGCTGAAAATTCCTGTCAACTGGTTGCTATTGCCGCCGCCTACAAGGATTTGACGAGTGATTAACGCTCTCATTGACGTGCGAATATTAGTAAAAACAGTATCAGCATATGGCGCAGCCGGTAAATTTTCAAGTTCTTCAGTAATTTCACAATACGCCGTTACTTTGCTTTTTGTGATTTCGGCGTAGTCAAATTGCGTCTCTGCGTCCGTTGCATTATTTCCTTCGCCGGTGTATCCGCCGAGTGCTACACCTTTAATATAAGGTTGATTGAAGGATTCGCCGTTGGGGAATGAAAAATGTTGGACGTTGTCGATCAATGACGAGACGATATTAAAATCAGGTTTAATATCTGTGCTATCATATTTTGGGAGCACGATAGTTGTACCGCTACCGACGGTGACGGCTCTAACTTCGGCTAGCGGACTTAAGTCGCTTTGTACAGTGCGGAGTTCTTTTAAATCCTTACCGGCTTGCTCTCTTGATTCAATGATTTTGTCAAAGTTACTTCTGCTTTCACCTGCAGTCTTAAAACCTGCACCAGGCATATAAGAAGGAGCATTGCGCTTTTCTGTCTGATTTTCCGGCACTTCATTATTAACCGCCGCTGTTCTTTCATCAGGCTTGCTTTC
>JAFUZV010000012.1 GCA_017476425.1 Selenomonadaceae bacterium | reverse complement strand
TGGTTTGATTGATGCAATCGAACGCTTTGAAATTAAGCGAAATATAAAATTTGAAACTTATGCAAGTGTTAGAGTTCGTGGCGCAATGATTGATTATTTACGATCAAAAGATTGGATACCTGTAACAATGCGCCAAAAAATTCGTCGATATGAACAGACTGTTTGTCGACTTGAGTCGGAACTTGGACGCAGTGCAACTGATGATGAAATTGCTGAAGCACTTGGAATTTCTAATCAAGAACTTAAAACTTTAGTTGGTCAACTAAATTCTTCAACAATTATTCCGCTTGAAGAATATCTGCAGACTGATAATATTGAATCGATTGATTCTAATCCTGCTGAAAATGCAGAGTATACCGAATTAAAAGAGACATTAGCAAAAGTGATCGATCGTCTGCCGGAAAAAGAAAGATTAGTTGTCTCACTTTATTATTATGATGAACTTACTTTGAAAGAAATTAGTTTGATATTAAAACTTTCTGAAGCGAGAATTTCTCAACTTCACACGAAAGCTATTTTTAGAATGCGTGGATTTCTAGCGAAAATTAAATCAAGTCTGTTTTAATGCGGAATTATGAATGCGGAATGCGTAATTGTTTTAATTAATAATTCTCAATTAATTCCTAATTTCTAATTCCTCATTCCGAATTAACAAAGCGGCAGGGCAGCCGCAAATTTGATTTTTAGTCAGAGGAGGACGCAGTATTATGGGAGCAGAAAAATATCCGGTCGTAGGTGGAATAGATGCCGGATATAAATTTGAATTTAAACCAGACGGCATATATCTGACAATATATCCGAGCGACACGGATAATCTTCTTTTTGAGCTCTCGGATATGCGTCAAATTCTACGAGATTGTGGAATAATGGATTATGATATAGCACTTTTATCAAGAACAATGCGTGAGGCTTCCGGTGTTCCTTGTAAAATTGCTAATCCTGTTGAACTTTCTGAAGAAGACTTGCAACGAATATTAGAAGATACTGATGTTGGATCAGATGAAAATTATGCAGAATTAAAAGTCGATATAAGCCGCGATAAGATGAAGGCAACGATTAAATACATTACCAAAAATGGATCACGTTTACCAACATTTCAAATGGTTATGGATGCACTTGCTGAAAATAATGTTACTTATGGTATCGACGAAGATGCGATTCACGAAGGCATTCAGAGTTTAATGCCGTTTGTTGCAGCACAAGGTGATCCACCTATAGCCGGTGAAAATGCTTATATCGATCGAAAATTTGATCTTGGTGTTAAAGGTCGTCCGGTGATAGATGAATATGATCGCGTTGACTACAAAGATTTAAATTTATTCGTACTTGTTAAAAAGAATGATACATTAGCGATTAGAATCCCACAAACTCAAGGTAAACCCGGAACAAATATTTTCGGTGATAAAGTTCCGGCTCAAAATGGTCGTCCTATTCCGATGCCTGAAGGTAAAAATACTCAAGTTGTCGGTGAAAATCAACTGATCGCAACGATCAACGGACAAATTGTCGACAGCGGAAATAAAATCAGTGTTGATCCCAGATTTATTGTTAAAGGATCAGTTGGTGTTGCAACCGGTGATATTGACTTTGATGGCTCAGTTGAAATTGCCGGTGACGTTAAGCAAGGTTTTAATGTCAAAGCAACCGGCGATATTGAGATCAAAGGTAACGTCAACGGTGCAGAAGTCAGCGGACGAAATGTAATTATCGGCGGCGGAATAACCGGAGTTAATCGTGGTAAAGTCTACGCTAAGCACGATGTACGTTGTGCATTTACTGAAAATGCTATCGTTGAAGCCGGTCGAGATATTTATGTTGCTGATGTTGCTCTTCATTCGACGTTAAGAGCCGGTAAAAAAGTTATGGTTGAAGATAAACACGGTCAGATCACCGGCGGTTTAACTGTTGCAGGTGAAGAAGTTCGTGCAAAAATTATAGGCAATCAAGCATATGTTATCACAAGAATTTCAGTCGGCGTTGATCCGAATTTGCAAAAAGAATATAATGACGTTTGCAAGAGTTACAAAGAAGGCAAAAAGCGACTTATGCAGATCACTCAGACGCTTAACACTCTTGGAAAGATCGATATTAGTACATTGCCGCCGGAACGTGTTGCACAGATCAATGCTTTGACTCGATCACAATTTCCACTTGCCGGTCAAATTAAACGTGATGAGAAAAAGATCATTGAACTTGAAGCCTTGCTTGCTGATATGAAGAATGGAAAGATCAAAGCCTCTGACACGATTTATCCCGGATCACGTCTTTCAATAAACTCTGTCGTCAAAAATATTCAAGAAGAATACAAATATTGCACTATGACTTTACAAGAAGGTGAAGTCACCGTCGGACCTTATTAATACGAAGGTGAGATTATGATTCCGTTTAATATACCACCGTGTATTGGAGATGAGTTTTCTTTTCTTAAACAAGCGATTGAATTACGAAAAATTAGCGGTGATGGACAATTTACCAAAAAATGTAGTCGATGGCTTGAAGAAAAATTTCAATCTCAAAAAATTTTATTGACAACAAGTGGAACATCTGCTTTAGATATGGCAACGTTACTTTGTGATTTTAAGCCTGGTGATGAGGTGATTTTGCCGAGTTATACTTTCTCTAGCACAGCAACTTCTGCAGTTTTGGCAGGAATTGTTAAAAACGAAGGGGATGGCGGCTTAGTATTTATTGATGTTCGATCTGATACAATGAACATTGATGAAACTTTGATTGAAGATGCTATCACTCCTCGAACTAAAGCTATTATCGTAGTTCATTATGCCGGTGTTGCTTGTGAAATGGATAAAATTTTGGAAATTGCAAATAGATATAATTTAAAAGTAATTGAAGATGCTGCACAAGGTGTAATGAGTCGCTATAAAGGTAAAGCACTGGGAACTATTGGTGATTTTGGTTGCTACTCTTTTCATGAAACTAAAAATTATTCAATGGGTGAAGGTGGAGCCATTTCGATTAATAATTCTTCGTACAACGAACGAGCTGAAATTTTGCGTGAAAAAGGAACGAATCGATCAAAATTTTTTCGTGGCGAAGTTG
The DNA here is from genome assembly GCA_017476425.1 of Selenomonadaceae bacterium. Lineage (GTDB taxonomy): Bacteria > Bacillota > Negativicutes > Selenomonadales > Selenomonadaceae > Quinella. The sequence continues at coordinate 1,013 of JAFUZV010000012.1, read as the reverse complement.
ATAAATATACTTGGGTTGATTTAGGTGATAGTTATTTGCCGAGTGAATTAAATGCCGCTTATCTTTGGGCGCAACTTTTAAAAGCTGATCATATCAACGAAGATCGTAAACGTACTTGGAATATTTATTTTGAAGAATTTCAACAACTTGCTAATGAAGAAAAATTACAATTACCTTATATTCCAAAAGGCTGTGAACATAATGCACATATGTTTTATGTTAAGTTGAGAGATTTAGAAGAGCGAACTAAATTTATAGAATTTCTTAAAAAGAATGGTGTTTATGCAGTCTTTCACTATGTTCCGTTGCACTCTTCACCGGCAGGATTAAAATTCGGAAGATTTCACGGTGAAGATCGATTTACAACCAAAGAAAGTGAACGGCTAGTGAGGTTGCCGCTTTATTATGGTTTAAAGCAAAATGAATTAGAATACATAATAGAAATAGTCAAATCATTTTTTAAAATCGGAGCAAGAGGTGCATTATGAATATTCTACAAGATAAAGATAAGAAAATTGCTCTGAGACCTATGACGAAAGACGATACTTCTAAAATAATTGCTTGGCGAAATAATCCGCGAGTACGAAATAATTTTATTTATCAAGAATTGCTTACACCTGAGACACATTTAAATTGGATTAAAACAATGATCGAAACAGGAAAGGCAATACAATTTATAATTGTAAATCATAACAATAAAATTTCGCATGATATAGGTTCTGTTTATTTCCGTGATATAAATTCTGTTCATAAAAAAGCGGAATATGGAATATTTATCGGTGAAGATAAGGCACTTGATTTTGGTTATGGAACGCTCGCTTGTAAGTTAGCTTGTCGATATGGATTTGAAGTTATGAATTTGCATAAAATATTTTTGAGAGTTTTTTCGGATAATTTTTCAGCCATTCGTAGCTATGAAAAATCTGGCTTCATTCGTGAAGGCTTATTACGTGATGATGTATACATTAATGGAAAGTTTCGTGATATATTGATTATGAGTATGATTAATACTG
>JAFUZV010000105.1 GCA_017476425.1 Selenomonadaceae bacterium | reverse complement strand
TATAATAATTTTGATCTGATCGGTCAGACTCGTGACGATGCCGCCGGTGAAGCCTTTGATAAAATCGCTCGTGTTATGAATTTGCCTTATCCCGGCGGTCCGCAAATTGATAAACTTGCAAAAAGTGGAAATGCTGAAGCGATTCATTTTCCGATCGCTAAAGTTAATGATTATGATTTTAGTTTCAGCGGTTTAAAATCAGCGGTTTTGAATTATTTAAATAGTGCTAAGATGAAAGGCGATGAAATTAATTTTGCTGATGTCGCCGCAAGTTTTCAGAAGTCTGTTATTGATGCACTTGTTGAGAAAACTATTCAAGCGTCAAAACAATTTAATCTCAACAAAATTGTACTTGCCGGTGGAGTTGCGGCTAATTCTCAACTTGAATCGACGTTGAGAAAGAATTGTGAAGATCGCGGCTTGAAATTTTTCTATCCTTCAAAAATTCTTTGCACTGATAACGCCGCTATGATCGCTTGTCGCGGTTATTATCAATCACTTGAAAATAATTTTGCTGACGATCGATTAAATGCTGTACCGAATTTAAATTTGAGGTGAGCTAATCAATGCAAGATGAAGACTTGAAATTTTTGGCGAATTGTTCCAACGAAGAATTAAATTTTTTAGTTGAGATAATTTTAGATAAAGGACACGTTACAGAAATGTTATCGATTGATGATACTTTCAAAGAAAATCAACCTAATCACTTAGCATATATTGACAAGATTGAACAAGAAATTTTAACATTTGGCGGTAATAGTTTTAAAAATCTCATCGGCTTAACTCCAACTTACAAAGAAATTTTAATAATCGTCTGCAAGAAGATGAAAGTTAATTTTGACGAAGAAGACAACGTTGAAACGATTGAAGAAAATTTACTTGCTGAAGTATCGGAGCAATGTTGGAATGATCTTTCAGAAGACGATCAAAAGGCTTTAATTCAAACTCTCGACATTACAACAGATATGAATAAGAACAAAGGCGCAGTAACATTTCTAACGATATTCAAAATGGGCGGCTTGAAGTCATATAAATTATCTCTTTATTTGATAAATTTTTTGTCGCAAATGATTTTCAAGCGTGGTTTATCATTAGCGGCAAATGCAACTCTCGCAAGGACAATTTCAATTATTACCGGGCCGATCGGCTGGACGATAACGGCGATATGGACAGCCGTCGATATTGCAGGCCCGGCTTATAGGGTTATCGTGCCGCTTGTAATTTATATTTCTGCACTTCGCAAAATTCACAATCACGATAATGACATTGAGGTGATCGAATGAATAATTTAGAACCTGGAACGGTGATTTATGCATTTAGAGATCATTTACCTGATGATTTTTTTCTAACGAAAATTTTTCCGCCGGCTAAATATCTTTTGACACCTTATAAACATTTTGGAGTTTATGCCGGAAATGATGAAGTTATACATTTTGCGCCGGACAAAACGAAATTAGAATATCTTTATCAGCCGGATGATCCTGTTATAATAGTTCACAAAGTTGCAATGAAGGATTTTTTAGGCAGTGCTGATAGAGTATTCACAAAAAAATTTCCAAATAACAGAAAAGCTCTTGAAATAATTTTGAAGAACAGAATCAAAAATAAAAATCTTCTCACTCAAGTATTCAATGAGATCGATTCATCAAATTACAAATTTTTTTCTGCTGAAGAAACTTTAGCACGTGCTGAAGAATGGATCGGTGAACAAGGTGCAAAGCAGAAAAAATATAATGTCATAATTAATAATTGTGAGCATTTCGCCGTTTGGTGTAAAACAAATGTGATCTATTCCGATCAAGTCAGTCACTTTTATAATATTTTGTTGAGTTAAATTTAATTTAATATACGAGGTGATAAAAATGGTATTTGCAACTGAACAAGAATTAAAAAACAATCTTGAGTACTATTTGAATGAAATGACAGCCGGAAATGAAATTATAATCGAAAGAAATGGTGAGCAAATTGGTCGATTGGTTCCTCAAGGTAAGGTTATGCAATCTTTGACTGAATCACTTAGAGGATTTATCAAGGAAAATATTGATTTTGACAAGGAAAGAGAAAAAATTTTGAGGGAAAAATATGAAATTACTGATTGATTCAAATGTAATAATAGATGTATTGAATAATCGAGAGCCATTTTATAATACTTCTTCAGTAATTTGGAATTATTGCGAAACAAATGAAAAAATTAATGGTTATATCTCAACTTTGACTTTTGCTAATGTTGTTTATATTGTTAGAAAGAAAATTGAAAAGCGAAAAGTAAATATTTTTTATAAGTCAATGAAAAAAATCTTTGAATTTATTGATTTCACCGAAAAAGATATAGAGAAAGCATCAGAAATGCAATGGCTAGACTTTGAGGATTCAATTCAATATGTATCAGCCGAAAAAGTAAATGCTGATTATATAATCACTCGAAATATCAAAGATTTTGAAAAAAAAGAAATAAAAGCAATAACACCTGAAGAATTTATTATAAAGTTTGAAAAAGAAGAATGATCTGCCAAACGTAGCGGATTTTTCAATCAACCGTCTTAAGAGAATTTTCAAATTAAATATAGAATATAAAATTAGCGAAAAAATTTATCTCCGATGAAAAAAGATCGTCGGAGATTTTTTATTGAAGGAAAATTGATTTGATTATCGAAAAGATTTTTGAAAAAATTTTCGGAGATGTTTTATGAAAAAATTTTTTGATAAATTTGTGAGCTTACAAAGTCGAAAAGCATTTAAAGCCGCTTTTCCATTCACTTTGCCGATATTTGCTGGATTTTGGTTTTTAGGTATCAGCTACGGAATTTATATGAATGTTTGCGGATTCAGTTGGATTTATCCTGCATTGATGAGTTTAACAATTTTTGCAGGTTCTGTTGAATTTATCGTTGTAAATTTGTTGTTTGGAAGTTTTAATCCACTTCAAGCATTCATTTTAGCATTTATTGTCAATGCAAGACATTTATTTTACGGAATATCTATGCTTGATAAATATCGCGGCTTAGGAATGAAAAAATTTTATTTAATTTTCGGTTTATGCGACGAATCATTTTCAATAAATTACACGGCAAAAATTCCTGAAGATGTTGACAGAGGATTATTTTATTTTTGGGTAACTTTTTTAAATCAATTCTACTGGGTAAGTGGATCAACACTCGGCGGAATTTTCGGATCAATGATAAAATTTAACACTCACGGACTAGAATTTATTTTAACATCATTATTCGTTGTAATTTTTTTGGAGCAATTTTTGAATGAAAATGAACATTTGAATGCTTTTATAGGATTTTTGGCAAGTTTAATTTGTCTTTTGATTTTTGGAGCAGAAAATTTTATTTTGCCAAGTATAGCCGTAATTTTAATTTTATTAACGATTTTTAGGAGAAAACTCGAATGACTTTAACGGAACAAATTATAACTATTGCATCAGTAGTTATTGCAACAATGTTGACAAGATTTTTACCATTTTTGATTATCGGATCAGATCGTGAAACACCGAAATATATAAAATATATTGGAAAAATTTTTCCTTGTGCAATTTTCGCACTTTTAATTGTTTATTGCTTGAGAAATGTAGAAATTTTTAGCGGATCGCACGGACTGCCGGAATTTTTTGGAGTAATTTCAACCGCTTTAATTCATTTACTTAAGCGAAAAATGTTATTATCAATGGCTGTTGGAACTTCAATTTATATGTTTTTGATTCAATTTATATTCGTATGAAAAATTTATAAAGCACTTCAATATTTTTATGAAATTGTTGAGTTGATGAAAAAATTCAATTATAATTCATTCGAGGTGAAGAGAATGACATTTAACGATTTAAAAATCAATCCAAAAATTTGTGAGGCACTCAAAAAGCAAGGAATCATTGAACCAACAAAAGTACAAGAAAAAGTTATTCCAACGATTCGCAGCGGAAAAGATACAATCATTCAATCAAAGACGGGTACAGGTAAGACGCTTGCATTTTTGTTACCGCTGTTTGAAAGGATCAAAAAGATCGAAGTGACTCAAGCATTGATCATTGCGCCGACTAGAGAACTTGCATTGCAAATTTCAAAAGTCGCTACGAATTTAAAAGACGTGACTAATATTGACAGCGTGATCATTTGCGGCGGTGTTGACTTTGAACGACAAAGAGATAAATTAAAAAGACATCCGCAACTGATTATCGGAACGCCCGGACGACTTCTTGATCATTTGAGTCGCAAGGCGATCGATCTCAGCAAAGTTAATAAAGTTGTGATTGATGAGGCTGATGAACTTTTAAAACTCGGATTCATTGAAGACGTTGAAAATTTGATCACTGCAACGGCGAATGATCGACAATTAATACTTTGTTCGGCAACGATACCTGAACGAATTAAATCACTTGCTAATCAATTTATGTACAAGCCGCAAATTATTTTTGTAGAGCCGGAAAAAATGACGCTCGACAATATCAAACAATCTGTGATCAAAGTCAAAACTAATGATAAACTTCAAAAACTCTGCGAAATTTTGGAAAGTGATCCGCCTTATCTTGCAATGATCTTTTGTGCTAAGAAAGAAGAAACAACCTGGTTATCGATTGAACTTGCACAACGTGGCTTTGAAGTTGATGCACTCAATGGCGATTTAACTCAACAGCAGAGAAATTTTGTCTTGAAAAAATTCCGTGAGGCAAAACTTCAACTGCTCGTTACAACTGATATTGCGGCTCGTGGTCTTGACATTGAAGGCGTTACTCACGTTATAAGTTTTGATATTCCACCAACGCCAACTGATTATATTCATAGAATCGGCAGAACCGGTCGCGCCGGTCAAAGTGGTACTGCGATAACTTTTGTAACTGATCAAGAGATCGACAAGCTCCGAAATATTGAGATTGCTATCAGAAAAAATTTTAATCTCGGCAGCAAAAAAATTTCTCCTCAAAATAAAAATTCTTCCGTCAAAAATAATTCTAATCAAAATAAACCGTCTCAACAGAAAAAAACTTTTAAGACTCAAAATAAAAAATCGATCAAGCAAAAAGATCGACGGCAGGAAATTAAAAAGCCGCGTCGAAAATGATTAAACAAAATTTAGATTGATCGACGATTCTAAATTCTAATTAAAAAATTTGTCGTCAATCGAAAGGTGGAAATTAAATGATCGGTGTTAAAAATGTTGTTGCGATCGTCTGCGGCGGCGGTCCGGCTCCAGGTATGAATGCTGTTATCAGCGGTGTAACTAGTGAGGCTTATCGTCAAGGCTGGGATGTTCTCGGAATTTATGACGGTTTTAGTCGTCTTGGTCGCGGCGAAAAGAATTACATTCGCCTTGAACCTTCTAACATTAGCAGAATCCATCAGACTGGCGGCTGCATTCTTAAAATGTCACGTTTCAATCCGACTAAAAAAGAATCTGATCTGAGAATGGTTGTTGATACTCTTTGTGAATTAGGTGTAACTCACCTTGTTACAATCGGCGGCGATGATACCGCTCATAGTTCCTTCAGCGTTTCTGAATATGCTAAGAAAATGGGCAGAATGATCAATGTTGTTCACGTTCCAAAGACGATTGATAACGATCTGCCATTGCCGGAAGGCGTTCCAACATTCGGCTTTGAAACGGCTCGTGCATTTGCAACAACTGAAATTCAAAACCTTATGGAAGATGCAAAGACTTCAAATAATCGTTGGTATTTTACTATCGCTATGGGTCGTACTGCCGGACATCTTGCACTTGGTATGGGCAGAAGTGCCGGCGCAGCTTTGACGATTATTCCTGAAGAATTTCCACAGGATAAAATCAGACTTCAGCAGATTGTTGATATTATCACCGGTTCCGTTGTTAAACGTCGTCTTGTTGGTAAGAATTACGGCGTTGCTGTTATCGCTGAAGGTGTTATTGAAAAGATCGCTGAGGAAGATTTAAAGGAACTTGGTCCACTTGCTCTTGATGAACACGGTCATATTCGTTACGCTGAATTAGACTTCGGTGAAATTATCAAACAAAAAGTTCTTGCTGAAGTTGCACGTCTTGGATTTAAGATCACTGTTGTTGATAAAGAGATCGGCTATGAACTTCGTTGCACAGCTCCGATCGCTTATGATATTGATTATGCTCGTTCGCTCGGTTATGAGGCTATGCAATTCTTACTTCGTGGTGAAAGCGGCGCATTAATCACAATTCAAGATAATAAAGCCGTTCCGATGAAATTTGAAGACATTCGTGATCCTGAGACAAATAAAACTTTCGTCCGTAAAGTTAATATTGAGTCCGTACAATACAAGATCGCTCGTGGAAATATGACACGCCTTGAGAAAGGTGATCTGGACGATCCTAGAATTGCAAATGCTTTCCGTATGGAACAAGACGAATTTAGAAACCGTTATGGTTATCTTTTTGATACTGAACCGACAATTTAATTAATTTAGAATTAAGAATGCAGAATGTAGAATTATTTTTAATTCTGAATTAGATTGAATTTCTTTTAATCAAAAAAATTTGACGCTACTGTTAATTTTGTAGCGTCTTATTTATTTTTACTTAGAGACTTGAATTTTACTTTTTAGCTTTAGAATAGATTAAAGTTTTAGATTTTTCATTTGTTGTCAATGAGGTTAAATCGTAATTTGTTTTAATTTCACCAATAGAATTATCCACAAAATCAGAAGTTGTTGAAAGAATTTCATCAAGATCATTAGTTGCAAAATTATCATCAATAAAATATCTTTCCTCAAAGCCGATCGACTCCGACCATTTTTCATAAGTCATCTTAACACCGTTATCGTTAATAACTGTAACGGCTTGAGTTGCTCCGCCTTGAACTGTGATTTTATTTTTGCCAACGTTGAGAATCAGATCATTGTCCTTGAAAGTCGCAGCAGTTACTTCAGCCTTCTTACCGAGTCGAATAATATCGCCTTCACTCGCTGAATAATCAGTTATAAGATCATTGCCGGTGCTAGCATTGTACTTGAAAACGTCAGCACCTGATTGTGTCGTGACCTGAGCCATAAATAAATACGTCTTTACCTTTTCCACCAACAAGCAGATCATTTGTAGAGAATCCGGAAAGCGTATCAGCTGCCGCTGCTCCGGCTAAAGTGTTGATCGTGCCGAATTGATAAGATTGTGAAGTTGTAATATTATTTCCGTCAATAATTTTGATCTGTTGAGGTGTACGAGTAATTTTACCTTTTGAAGATTTCAAAGTGATAGCATTTTCAATCGTTAAATTGCCTTCGTTCGTTTGAAGAACAAGATCAGTATTTTGATCGCCGGTGTAAGAGAAAGATTGAATTGAACCGCCATTAGCAAGTTGAATGACATCTTGTCCAGCTATGTAGTCAGTGATCAGATCGTCGCCACCGCTGTAAATGAATAAATCTTTACCCTTGCCGCCGGTTAATTCATCATCACCAGAGCCGCCGATTAATGTGTTAGCTTTAGCATTACCGATCAAAATAATATCTTCAGTGCGATTAGAAACGTCAAGAGTAATGACTGTTGCATCATTAGCAACATTAATCGTTGATCCATCACCGTCAACAATTTCTAAATCAGCAACGCCAAACGTTTGTTTTGTAACATTGCCTTTACCATCAACGAAAGTAATTTTCTTACCTTTGACGTTCTGCAATGTCATTGTATTCTTTCCGCTTGTAAAGGTAACATTATTTTTATTGAAAGCAGCTTTGTCGATCGATCCGGCGATTGAAACAATATCACCTTCTGCATAATCAGTAACAATATCTTTTCCGGCACTGCTAACGAAAGTATCATCACCTGATCCGCCGGTGAAAGTATCATTTTTCGAGCCGCCGATCAAAACATTATCATTTGAATTAGCAACAATTTTAATTGCTTTCGTGCGTTTTGAAGCATCAATTCCGATAACATCAGAATCAGCAGTATAAGGTGATTTATCAGAGTTAGTGAGATAGATATAATCTACATTAGATTTCTCTTCACCGATAATATTCAGCGTCTTGCCTTTAGCGTCCACAAACAGCATTGATTCATCAGCAACATTAACGATTAAATCATTGTCGCTTTCAACGGTTGAGTAAGTGCCGCCGGTAATTTCGATCGTATCGGTTTCATTGTAGCCGTAAATGGTGTCGTCGCCATCACCTTTGGCGTATTGGATTAAGTTTTTATTGTGATAACTGCCAAGACTAATAACATCGCTATCTGCTCCACCGTTAATAGTTACTTTCTTGGCGTTGTTAATAATAAAATCATCGCCTGCGTCACCGTTAATTGTTACAATAGCTGCGTGACCGAGATCTTCTCCATCTGTTTGTTGACCCATTCCGCCTTTATATGGATAAAGATCAATGTTTTTTATTAAATCATTGCCATCACCGCCACTTATAGAGGTAAGAGTGGCATTATTAGTAATTTGATCTTTTCCCGAACTGCCAGAAATTATTACATTTTTTGCTTGATTATTTATTAGGTCATCACCATTACCACCATCAAGTAAACTAAAAATTCCGCCTTCATCTTTTTCACTGACACCATTAAGAGTTTTGTTATTATTAAACCAATCTTCCAAGTTCCCGCCGTCATTATTATTAACTGGTCTTACATCTTCTTGATAACCTATATTATCAATTTGATCGTTTCCATCGCCGCCAAAAATCGCACTCAAAGACGCATAATTTGTAATATAATCATCGCCTTCATCACCGTTGATAGTTGCACTTGTGCCATAATTTGTAATATTATCATTGCCATCAAGAGCATTAACAGAGACACCGCCGCTAACAATATTGCTATAATAATCTATGTCGTTCGTTAATTCAATGTTAGCACTTGCCTTGATAGTTTCTGAATCATCTGCAAGCTGCAGCGTTACAACTTTATCAGCAACATTTTTAAGCAACATTGAGCCGTCTGCAACATTGATAATTAAATCACTGCCGCTGAGTGAATAATTGATATTATTTCCGCTCGTGATATTAATGGTGTCGGTTTCGTCATAACCGTAAATGGTGTCGTCACCGTCACCTTTGGCGTACAGAATTAAATTGTTAATATGTTTTTTACTAAGTACAATTTTATCATCGCCTGTACCAGAATTAATGGTATAATCTTGAGCAAACATTTGGATATTGGCGTTGCTTGCAATGGTGATAGTGTCATTGCCATTTCCACCGCTAATAGAACAATTATTACAAGAATTATAAATTCTATCATTACCTTTACCACCGTCAAGTGTGCTGTAATTTCCAGAATATGTCACCGTTATAGTGCTTGCTATGTCAGGATTTTTTTGATATTTTCTTTTAGAATAAATGTATTCAGATACTTCCGTACCATCGCTGGAAAAAAAGCGTTCTTCTGTTGTATTGAATCCATTTTCTATATAATCGTTACCCTCTCCAGCATAAATAGCAGTTAAAGATTCACTGTTAGTAATTCTATCATTACCATTACCACTGTTAATTGTAGAATTATCACCTGTATTATTGATGTCGTCATTTCCGTTGCCGCTATCAATTAAAACATTATTTGGATAATGATGATGTCTTATTATTCCATAACGAAAATCATTAGTTCCGTATTCATCGTTATTAATAACATCATCGCCATTATAAGCATTGATAGTTACGTTATCAGCACCATTAAAGATTCTATCGTTTTTATTTCCACCACTAATAATGGTATCTCTCTCTGCATTACTTATTATCATATCGCGCCAATACTTATCGTAATCCTCAAAATTTATGATGGGAATATTATAATCCCAACTTTTTCCATTAAGAACTGTAATACTGCCATTTCCTATTTTTAAGATAAGATCATTTCCGCTGATAACACTTTCTGAGATTTCGCCGCTGGTGATATTAATTGCTTTCGGAATACCGCCTGAGACAGTGTCATCACCATCACCTTCAGCATATTCATTAAAGTCGGCGCGAGAAACTCCTGATTTTAATCAGGAGAGGAAAGCGCCCTTTCCTCCTTTACAATTAGATTTTTGTTTGCTATAATTTGTTTAGTTCTTTGAAAAGTTGAGATATGAGGTTGTCAACTCGTGCT
>JAFUZV010000104.1 GCA_017476425.1 Selenomonadaceae bacterium | reverse complement strand
TTAAGAATATACGAAAGAATCGCCACAATGATAACGACAACAATTATCGTGATTATCAAAAGAATTTTTAAAGGTGTAAATATTTCCGTTGCATTTTTCACGGCTATAATTTGCCAGTCATTTTCGATCTTTTCAGAGTAAACGACATAATTTTCACCTTTATAATCAAATTCAAAAAAATCATCATCAGCCTTTTCAGCATTATTTAAAATTTCATTCCAAAAATTATTTTTTTCATCGTTATAATTTTTTCCAATCTCACTTTTTTCTGAATGAGCAACAACCATATTTCGACCATCTAAAATAAATTCAAAATCAGACTTGCCGGATTTAACTGACTCCTCTGTAATATTTTGCACTTGATCAAGAACAATATCCATAGCAACAACACTTTTGCCGTCAACAAGTCTTTTGGCGATCGTCATTGTGATCTTTTCAGTCTGTGCATCAAGATACGGATCTATCAACGTTATATTTCCATCATTAGCCATTGTCTTAACATACCACGGACGTTCAGTCGGTTTAAAATCATCGCCGGGAACCCATAACGCACCGTCAAGATATTCACCATTAACATAAGCATAAAGTCCGGTTGTATTTTCAAAAACAGTACTTGTTACCGCTGTAGATTGTCCGACTAAATAATCAAGAATTTCTTTGTTAGTTTTGTTATTCCGAATCATTCCGTCTATCGTGTAAGCCGTCAATTTAATTGCGTCGATACTTGTCGAAAGGTATTCACTCAAATAATTTTTTGATTGAATAGCCGCTGCTTGACCGTCTTGAATAATGCTGTCACGAGTTTGATTGTAAAGCATCTTGTAATATACCAGCACAACACTAACAAAAAAGGCAATTATCAACGCAGAAATTAAAAGTTTTTTGATCGTAGTGCTTTTGGTTTCGCTCATCATAAAATTGCCAATTCCTTCCTATTTATTTTTTGCAATTACAATTCGATCAAGTCCGGCTAAATCCTTTATCACTTCAATTTGTTTAAATCGTCCACCGCTTTCAATCAAATTTGTTATCAATTCTGATTGATCATAGCCTATCTCAACGGCAATAAATCCATTTTTCAAAAGTAATTTAGGTGATAAATCAATAATTTTTCTGTAGAAATTTAAACCGTCTGCACCGCCGTCAAGTGCAATTCTCGGCTCATAATTTTTAACTTCACTTTGTAAAGTATTAATAATATCACTCGGAATATATGGCGGATTTGAAACAATCGCATTGAATTTTTGATCAACGATCGGATCAAACAGATCGCCAACGTGAAAATTAATTTTATCAGCAACGTTATTATTAATCGCATTCAACTTTGCAATGTCGATCGCTTTCTCTGAAATGTCGACTGCCTCAACTTCAACATTAACGATAAATTTTGCGATTGAAATTGCGATCGCTCCGCTGCCTGTTCCGAGATCAGCAATTTTAATTTTGCCGCTGAAATTCTTCAATCGATCAATAACCGCCTCAACTAAAATTTCAGTTTCCGGACGTGGTATCAAAACATTTTCATCAACGGTTAAATCAAAATTCATAAATTCTTTACTTCCAACAATATAAGCGATCGGCTCACCTTTCAATCGGCGTTGAATTAATTTTTTATACATAAATAAGTGATCGTCAGTCAAATGTCGATCACTGTTTAAATATAAATTTAATCTATTAGTCTTTAAAACATTACAAAGAAGAATTTCAGCCTCAAGCCGTGCATTTTCAATTTCGTTACAAAGTTTATCAGTCGATA
>JAFUZV010000011.1 GCA_017476425.1 Selenomonadaceae bacterium | reverse complement strand
CAAAGGTGGTGAATACCTCGTTTCAAAAAATTTTTTGCCTCGCAGCTCTGCTTTTTTATATCGAAAGGAGTTGCTTTTTATGATTGTTTCTTTACTCGCTTTCACTCCGAATCCCGATCAACTCGTTGCTAAAGCCGCTCGTCTCTGCGTTTCTAGCAAGCCGCTTGACAAAATTCAAGTAAGAGATGTTGAAGGTTGTATTGACAAACTTATTCGTCAAAATCACCTTTCACCACTCGAACACGCTAATTTTACCTTCGGTATTGAGAACATCAGTCGCGTTTGCCTTGCTCAACTCACTCGTCACCGCCTTGCTAGTTTTAGCGTGAGAAGTCAAAGATATGTCAAACAAATAGTAGATTTATCTGATTGCGACTGCGATGCTTGTAATTCGATAAAACGATCTGCTAAAGAATATTATGCTTTATTAGAAAGAGGAATACTGCTTGAAAATGCCCGTTATGTTTTACCTCAAGCCGTCACTACTTCTCTTATTATAACGACGAATGCGCGGGAATTACTTCATTTCTTCGCTCTTCGTTGCTGTACTAAAGCTCAATGGGAAATTCGCGAGTTAGCCAATAATATGGTTGAGATTGTTAAGCGCGTTGTTCCTTGCATTTTCAAAAATGCCGGTGCTCAGTGCTTGCAAGACGGTTTTTGCCGTCAAGATGATTCTTGCAGTCACTCTATCCACATTAACAAGTTAAAAAAATTTGCCGCTTTTGGCGGTGCTGATTTAAAGGAGTTTTCTAAATGATTTTCACTTGTGCTCGTAAAGATTTAATTGAAGTTTTAAACGTCGTCATCAATGCTACTTCTAAGTCTATCAATCCTGCTTGCGTTGCTTTCAATATTTCCGCTGACGACTTCGCTACTATCAAAATTCAAGCTAACAATTTTGAAATTGGTATTTCTACGAAAATTTTCGCTAATGTTGAAAGTTTCGGCGGCATTTTTATCAACGCTAATCACTTTCGGAAAATTATCCAAAAAGTTAATGGCGATACCATTTCCTTCAAAACTTCCGATTATTCCCTCAATATCACTTCTAACAATTCTAAATTCGTGATCCCGATTTTGGGAATTGAAGAATTTCAAAATGTCGATCAACTCAACGGCGATAATGTTAAATCTTTTTCCTTCCGTGCTAGCTCTTTAAAATGTTTCATCGATTCTACTACTTTCGCCGCCGCTAACAACGACGATCGCCCGATCTTCACTGCTTGCAACTTCAAAGCCGATAATGAAAAGATTTCTATGATCGCTACTAACACTCACAGACTTGCAATTTACAACTTTATCAATCACGAACAGATTCCCGATTTCAATCTTTTGATCCCTGCTAAAAAACTTTCATTGCTCAGCAAATTTATCAATGAAGATAACAACGTGCAGATCGCTTTTAATGATTCGTGGATTTCTTTCACCTTCGACAATTTCATCTTTCTTATTCGCTTACTCTCCGGCGACTTCCCGAAAGTAGATAAAGTTATTAATATTAATCCTACTTCTAAGGCTGAATTTGAGACTGATGATTTACTTGACGTTATCGATCGTGTTTCCATAGTCGCTAATCTCGAACAATATAAAACTGCTAAACTTAACTTTACTGATAATCAAATTATAGTTACTTCTTTTGCTCCCGATCTCAATATTAACGTTGAAGATAAAATTGACGCGATCATTGAGGGCGATCCTCTCACTGTTTCTTTCAATGCTAAATACATTATCGACGCTTTGAAAGTCTGTCAGCGCATCAACGGTGAGAAAACAATTATCGAATTTACTGACGACAAACTCAAGCCGATAAGGATTAGCAACAAAAATAATCCCGACTTCGTTTATATCGTTACTCCTGTCCGTGCTGATTAATTAATTGCCTGCCGGTGGGCTTTATACACCGGCAGGAGGTGGTTTTTATGTATTCTTTGACTTGTCAATTCTGCGGCAAGCCTTTTAACGCTATTCGCAGTGATGTTAAATTCTGTTCTGATCGTTGCCGAAAGGCTAATTACAATTCTAAACGGCGTACTTCTTTTGATCCGATCACTTGTCCACGTTGCGGTGAATCTTTTATTCCACATTCCAAACGTCAAAAATTTTGTTCGAGAGATTGTCAATATCATTCTAATGAAGAACATCAAAAACAACGCCGCAGAGATAATGCTCCTCAAGCCGTTTGTCCAATCTGTGGCAAATCTTTTAAAAAATTTAACAGTCAAAAATATTGCTCTCAAGAATGCAAATCTGAAGCACAAAAAAAGAATGCTGCTAAACATTACCGAAAAAAGCACAATGTCACTTCTTACACTAGAATTTGCCCATTTTGCGGCAAAAAATTTACTACTAATTTTAAAACGAAAATTTATTGCTCCATTCCTTGCAGCAAGCAAGCCTCTAAAGAAAGAAAAGCACAAGAACGCAGTCAATTAAGTGAAGAGGGAAAAATGGAAAGATCAACTAGCCGCAAGCCTTTTTATTTAAAGCAATCTAAATGTAAACATTGCGGAAAATTATTCAGTCAACCTGAATATGGTAAAAATCCTTTCTGTTCTGGTGCTTGCGAACGTGCTTACTACAAAAAATGCTCCGAAGAACTCAGCAGAAAATCACGTGAGGCTCGTAAGCTCGGTATGACTTATGGTCAATATATCGTTTATCTTGAATCTAACTCCGTTTCTTCTAATTAGTGAGGTGATTTTATGTCTGATATCCATCTTCGCCCCTATCAAGTCAAATTCATTGACGATATCCGCCAACAATTCAAAGCCGGTCATAAAAACGTCGTCGGCGTTGCTCCTTGCGGCTCTGGTAAAACTATCATAACCGGCTGGCTTGCTAGGGAAGTTGCGAATAATAATAAACGTGTTTTATTTATGGTTCACCGTCAAGAGCTCATAGAACAGACTTCTAAAACTTTCTTCGAGTTAAATCTTGATCACGGCATCATTTGTTCCGGCGTTCAACCTAATTACAATTTGCCCGTTCAGATTGCTAGCGTTCAGACTCTCGTCCGCCGCATTGATAAAGTTCCTAAGCCCGATCTTCTCATCTGCGACGAGTGTCACCACGTTTTGGCGAATAATTATAAAAAAATCATTGACGAATGGAAACCGCTGTTGCTCGGCGTTACTGCTACTCCCGAACGGCTCGGCGGTGTCACTCTCAATGACGTCTTTTCTTCTATGGTTATCGGTCCTTCTGTCGGCTCTCTTATCGATCAAGGTAATTTAGCACGTTTTAATTATTTCGCTCCGCCTTCTGCTGTCGATACTTCTAAAATTCGTTCTTCTTTCGGCGAATTTCGATCTAATGAGCTTAGCAACCTTATGGATCGCCAAGAAATTATCGGTGATGTGATTGATTCTTATCGTCAATACGCCAATAATAGACAGACAATCGTTTATTGCGTCAACGTTAAGCACTCTAAACATACTGCCGAACTCTTCAATCAAGCCGGAATTACTGCCGCTCACGTTGATGGCGAATCTGATAAATCATTGCGCAGAAGAATTATTGAAGACTTCAGAGACGGTAAAATTAAAGTCCTTTGCAATGCTGAATTGTTCGGTGAAGGTTTTGACGTTCCAAATTGCGACTGCGTTATTCTTGCTCGTCCTACTCAATCATTAACATTATTCATTCAACAGTCTATGCGCTGTATGCGTCCGAATCCTGCGAATAAGAATAAAGTTGCTATCATTATTGATCACGTCGAAAACGTTAAACGGTTCGGCTTACCCGATCAAGATCGACACTGGTCTCTTTTACCTAACGAAATTCACGACAACGGCAAAGCTCCTCTTAAAACTTGTCCAAATTGCCACGCCGTCGTTCATGCTGCTTTTCGTACTTGTCCGGCTTGCGGTTTTAAATTCCCTTTCCAAGATTACAACCAAAAAGACGGTAAACTTATTCTGTTTTCCGATTCTAAAAAAGATTATTCTAATTCTCGTGCTGATAATTGCATCGTTACTTCCCTTCCTATCATTCAAACTTTCTTCCATTTCAACAACATTGCCATTAAAAAGAATTACAAGTCCTACTGGGCTTTGGTTCAAACTCTTCAGCACGTCAACTCTTTTGAAGATTGCCTCGCCATTGCTTCAACTGCCGCTTCTGATCCTAGTTTCAACATCAAAAATCCTAAAGGCTGGGCTTGGCACAAATGGAACGACATTATTCACAAGAATAATAACGATCTTGACGACTTCATTAACAACTGGAATAGTACACATAAGAACGCAAAATAAAAAGCCGAATCATCAATTCGACTTCTTATTTTCTTATTGACACCTTCCGCTCCTACGTGTACAATAAGAATGAAAGTAAAAATTATAAACGGCTCGGCGGAGAGCTTTAGTTTCTTATTGATTAAATTCAATATAACATAATGCCTCCGCCTTGTCAATAGAGGAGGTATTTTTTATTTATGCTTAATAATGTTTGGATTGACGAACGCAAAAAATTAGCTGATGAAGCCCGTCAATTCTTGCCGAACTATCTCACTGAAGTTCTCGGCATCACTAAACTTGATCAGCTTTTCACTTGTCCTTTTCACGCTGATAACACCGCTTCTATGGCTTATTATGCTGATTCTCAACGTGTTTTCTGCTTTGCCGGTTGCAACGATAAAGGTTATGACATCTTCGAGTTGCACGCCGCTCTTAATCATTCTTCCGTATCTAAAGAAACCTTTGACGAAATTTTTCAATGGTGCGGTCTCATTAAACCTACTTCATCAAATGGTCAAAAATATGGTGAAAATTTAACTTCCAAGTCAATTAAATCCGTTTTGTCAAATAGTCAAAATAATTCAGATTTTTTGACTTCAAAATCAATTATTTTTGAAAATCCTGACTTTTCGACTAATAAACATTTTTTAACTTCCACTTCAATTATTTCTAAAAATTTTGACCTTTCGACTAATATTAAACGCACTCCTATCACTCCGCCGCCTACTGCTAAAAAATTACTCATTGATCATTCTTCCGAGTTTATTAAATTCGCCGCTGATATTTCCAAAACTGACTACTGGAAACGTCGCGGCTTTTCTCTTGACACCGTCACTCATTTCAATTTCGGCTTTTGTCAAAATTGGACTCATCCCGACGTTGGTAAATTTCCTGCTGATAGATTAATCATTCCTACCGGTGACGGCATTCACCATTATGTTGCTCGTCTTATCAATGGCGACGGTAAATTTAAATCTATTGCTGTTGGCGGGCGTGCTCTTTTCAATCCTTCTGCTCTCAATTCTGATTTTATTATTCTCAATGAAGGTGAACTCGACGCGGCTTCTACTTATCAAGTTGGCTTTCATAATGTTGTCGGACTTGGCGGCGTTGGCTGTAAAAAGAAATTCATTCAAGCCATCGCCGATCTTAACTCCAAACCTAATTTTGTTATCATCGCTCTTGACAACGATCAACCAGGCTTTGACGCTGCTTACTGGATTCACGATCAACTCAAGGCTTTAAATATCCCTTCGATCGTTGTCAATGATATTTTTGGCGAATATAAGGACGCGAATGCTATGCTTCAAAACGATTCTGATTTTTTAAAATCTTCTTTGCAAAACAAAATTGATAACTTTTCAACGTTTTGTAATTTTGAATCGCCGATTAATCAAGAAAGTATTAATATTTCTGATTCTGAATTGCAAATCGGTGAAAACAACTTTTTTGATATTATTGAAAAACAAATTGCTGATTCTGAAGTGATTGCCTCTGATTTTCTTCATTCTATTGAAGATTACAATATCAATTCTGTGCTTTGTGCTGAGGCTCTTATCTCCGCTGCAATTTGTAAAGCCTCTGATCCTATCACTTTTGCTAATTTTAAAGCTAATTCAAAAGATGCTGGGCTTAATCTCACTGACATTAACTCCGAAATTAAAAAGTATCTCACGATCATTAAAACATTCAAAACTAAAATTCAGCAGATGAAGTTACAACTCAATGCTGATAACTCTGCTAAAAAATTCTTCAAAAATAACCCCGATAAATTATCTGACTTTATCATTCCGCCAGGCTATAGAGTCGACGATAATGGCGTTTTTGAATTAATTGACGGCGTTGAAATTCAAGTTTCTCACGCCGCTATTTTTATTTCTAATGAATTTAATAACATTGACGACAAAACTTACAAAACTCAGCTTGCTTGCAAAGTCAAAGGTAAATGGATCATTTCTCCGATTTTCGACGATGATATTGTTTACGACGCTAGAAAATTAATTATCCTTCGTAAATTCGGCGTGGACATCAACAGCAACACTGCTAAAGACATCATTAAATATCTTGAAAAATTCAAAGCCGCTAACTCCAATCGTCTCAATCTTATTGAAATGGTTAGCTCAATAGGTTGGCACAATAACAAGTTAGACCTTTTCATCACTCCTTATCAAAATAAATTCCTCGTCGACGAATCTAACAACAATTTTATTAAATGTCTCACTCAAAACGGCGATTTTGACACTTGGAAAAATCTAGCCGCTGAGGTATTCAATTATCCGATCGCTCGTTTTATCTTCGCCGCTTGCTTAGCTGTTCCTCTCTTACGTCTCGTTGGCGAACGTTCTTTTGTCATTTACCTTTGGGGCGGCTCTCGTGCCGGTAAAACTATCGCTTGTCGTTTCGGTGGCTCTGCTTGGGGTAATCAAGACATCGTTCGCAATTTCAATCTCACTCAAAACGCTCTTGAAGGTGAAGCCGCTGAAAGTAATGACTTCCCTTTTATCCTCGACGAAAAGCAGCTTGCTGACGGTAATTTAAATCTCAATATGGTTGCTTATAAAATCGCTAATGAACAAGGTAAAGGCAGAATGCGTTCCGAAGCCGTTATGAAATCTCGTACAAAATGGCGCACTATCGGTATTCTCAACGGTGAAACTCCCTTAGTTGAAGATACTGCTACTCAAGGTGTTTACACTCGTACTCTTAATATCCTTGTTCCCGATCAAGTTGTTCCTTCAGAACTTGCTAAAAAACTCTATGCCAATATCAATGATCACTTCGGATTCGCAGGACAAGCCTTCATCGACAGGCTGATAAATGAAGATTTTAATAATCTTCGCAATCTTTACCGTGAGGAAATGATTCCAAGCCTTCAATCTCATTTTCCTAATCACCTTGACGATCATATTCGTTACGTCTCTCTTGTCACTATTGCTGACTGTCTTCTTAATCATTACTTCTTCAACGTCGACATTGAATCCGCTAAAAAATCTGCTCTCCTCAACGCTGTTAGGATCATCAATCTTTTGCAGACTAAAGACGAAATTTCTGACGTTAAGCGTGAGTGGAATTTTATTCTCGGCTGGATCGCTGAAAATAATTCCCACTTTGAAGGCAGTCAATCTTTCGACAACGATAAAAAACCTTCTCAAATTTACGGTGCTTATAAGGATAATTACCTTTACATCAATATTAAATCTCTCAAAGACGCTTTAGAGCGTGAAAAAATTTCTTACAAAAAAGTCCTTCACGATCTCGCTAATGCTGAGTATATCGTACCTGACAATAAAGTTGAGAAAGGCAAGAAAAATCCTAATCTCACGGTTATTTCAAAAATCAATGGTGTCAGTGTTCGTTGCATTAGAATTTCAAAGAGTAAGATAGAATAACGGTTACACTTTTTCAAAATTTCGGTTACACTTTTTTTACAAACGATAAACGGCGTTAGAACGCCAAAAATTAAATCTCGGTTACACTTTTTAAAAATAGTGTAACTTTAGTGTAACCACGCAAACCAGCATAAATACTAGCTTAATAGGTTCGGTTACACGGTTACACTTTTTTTTTTCGATTTTCTACAGAAAAAAAACTATATAACACGATCACAAGGTTATGATATGATAACTTCATTTTTGTTATATATATTTTTTTATATAGACTATAAAAAATAGTGTAACCGGCAAAAAAGTGTAACCAGAGCCGATAAATGGCGTAATAACGCTAATTATACGGTTACACTTTTAAAAAAAATAGTGTAACTAAGTGTAACCCAAAAAATAAAAAGTCCTATAAATGCCGTTAGAATGCGGGTTACACTAATTCAAAAAAAGTGTAACCAGCCAAAAAAAAGTGTAACCATCCAAAAAAAAGTGTAACCGCTGGAGGTGAACAAAATGACGATTGATGAAATGGTCGACGAGGCTA
Source organism: Selenomonadaceae bacterium (assembly GCA_017476425.1). GTDB lineage: Bacteria > Bacillota > Negativicutes > Selenomonadales > Selenomonadaceae > Quinella. The sequence continues at coordinate 10,129 of JAFUZV010000011.1, read as the reverse complement.
TTAGAGAGTTTGAAGATGAATCACTCGTGGAGATCAAAGGTGACGAAATTAAAATCAATCACGTTGGAAAAGTTATCTTTCGATTTGCTGACGACGGTGAATCTTGGGACAGCCTGCTTTACTACACAAATATCCACTATCCAAAGCTCAGTAAACTTCTTTTATCCGCTAGGGCTTTGAAAGCAAAGCTGAAACCTTCCGATAAATATGGATATATCATTGTCACAAGCGAAATGAATGATAATGAAAAGTCATTGTATGAAAGGAAAATTCGTCCGCAGATAAAAGAATATGAAGAGTACTTGTTAGCAATGCTGAAGAATACCAGACATATAGATAAAATTAGTGAGAGGTGGCAAAATGACAGACATTGAAATGGTAATGGAACGCATTCGTGACATTCAAATTGAGATTGACGAAAAATGTGAGCAAATTGTACAAATAAAAGATCGTGCAATGAAAATCACGCAGACACTTAACGATATGCCGAAGATCAAAGGTTTTGCCGTATCGAAAACAGAAAATGCCGTTATCACAATGCTTATCCGCGTAAATCAATTTGAACTTGAAATTAATCAATTTAATCTTGTGCGTGAACTCGTTGAAAGAGATATTAGACACTTAGTCAAAAATCGTCGTCAACAATCAGTGTTAATTCTTCGCTACATTTATAATTTATCTTGGAATAAGATCACTCGTGCGCTGCACGTCTCAAGTAGTCAACTGCATCGCGATCATCAAAAGGCAATGAAAGAAATTGAAAAAGTTGGGACACTTTGGGAGTAAATGGGACACTTTGGGACAGTTTGGGATATTGTGAAACATCAAAAGTTGTGATATGATATACTTGCGAAACGAATAGAAAAAAATCAGCCGCTGCAGAGCGGCTTTTTTCGTAGGTGAAAAAATGTTAATGAAGTTATGCAAATGTGGACGATTCATCAGGCAAGGAGAAATTTGCAAATGTCACTCAAGATATCAAACATACAATAAATTTCAACGCAACAAAGAAAAACAAGATTTCTATTATTCGCTTGAATGGCAGAAGTTGAGAGAATTTGTAAAAGAACGTGCAAATGGGCTTGATGAATATGCTTTGAAGTATGAGAATCAAATTGTCAAAGGAGAAATAGCGCATCACATTTATCCAATAGACGAATGGCCAGCGATGAAATATTCACTAGACAATTTAATATTTGTGTCAAAGCAGACACATAATAAAATTCACGCGATCTATAGTCGTGGAGGAAATGAAAAAAATTCGTTGCAGACAAAATTGTTAGCGATAAGAGGCATAGGGGCAGGGTCAAAAAGTTTAGAAAAATAAAATTGTTGAGCGCGCCCCCCAAAACTTGCGCAAAAATGCTAAAAATGGGCAATAGAAGGAGGTGAAAAGAAATGGCAGGCAGACCGAGAAAAGTATTAGCGATGTCGACAGGAAAAATCAGCAAGCAGAAACGCCAAAATCGGCTTGAACAAGAGGCAAGAATCAAGATAGATCGAGGAGAATTAATGAAAAGTGCGCCGAGTTGGTTAGATGAAGCGGCGGCAGAAGAATATAAAAGAGTCGTAGAAGAAGCCGGAAAAATAGAATTGTTTGATAATCTTGACTTGACAACATTAGCAATATACGCAGACAATTACAGCCGTTATATGAAAGCGGCAGAAAATTTGAATAAACAGGGCAGCGTGATCGAGTATGAAGGAAAAGCAGCAATATCACCATATGTATTAGTGGCAGAAAAAGCGGCAACGCAGATAATGAAATGTTCAGCGAAATTAGGCTTAGCAACAACAGATCGATTGCGTTTGATAGTTCCGACGATTGAGGAAAAAAAGCCGAATAAATTTTCAGAACACTTTCAATAAATTATTTGCTAGATTCCGCATTATGTATTTTTGAGTTACGTTGTGCGGACTCTCTGCGGATTGTGGTGATGAAATGGATAGAACAACGAATTATGCGCAGTTAGTAGTAGAAGGAAAGAAAATCTGCGGACATTCAGAATATTTAGCGTGTCGACGGCATTTAGATGATATGAATAGAAAGGACTTTGAATATATTTTTGATTCAAAAGTAGCAGAAAATCATATAACATTAGCGAACAAGTTGACGATCGGCGAAGGAGTCAGCGCAAAAGCATTAAAAACGAGAGGCTTTCAAGATTTCATTATAGGCAGTCTATTTGGCTGGCGTAAAAAGAGGACGAAAGAACGGCGTTACCGAGAAGGATATGTGCAAGTAGCGCGGCAAAATGGGAAGAGTTTTTTAGCAGGAGAAATCAGTAATGATTTTGCGAGTTTCAGCGGTTACAGATATGGACGAGTATTCTTAACGGCAACGAAGCAAGAACAAGCGAATATAGTATTTGATGAAATCAGAAAATTTATTGAAAGTGATCCTGAACTTGGAGAATTGTATAAAATCAAAGCACACGAACACACGATAACATCAAAAGTAACAAATACAGTGATAAAAGCGATAGGACGAGACACAAAATCAGCAGATGGCTTTCGATCGGTGCTGGCAGTCTGTGATGAGTTACACGCCCATCCGAATAATCAAATGTATAAATTAATGCAAGATGGACAATTAGCGGTGTCAAATGCTTTGACGTTAGCAATAACGACAGCAGGATTTAATCTCAATTCATTTTGTTACGAGCATTATCAATTCTGCAAAAAAATCTTAAGCGGAGCGATCAAAAAGGATTCATTATTTGTATACATAGCAGAAATGGACGATGACGACGATATATGGAAGCCTGAAAATTGGGCGAAGGCTAATCCGTTGCAATTATTTAACGCTGATGAAAGTTTAAATGAAGAAATGATCGCAAGAATGAGAGAAAAAGCGATAGATGCACAAGAAAAGCAAGGACAAGAATTAGTAAATTTCTTGACGAAGTCATTAAATCGTTGGGTGACATATGCAGGCGATGCATATATTGACGCTGAAAAATGGGCACAATGCGGCGTAGATAAAGGATTATCGCAAATGAAAGGTCGAGACTGTTATTTAGGGATTGATTTAAGTAGTGGCGGTGATTTAACATCGATCGCTTTGATTTTCCCTGAAGAAGCAGACACGGCTTATATTTGGTCACGTTCATATATGCCTTCAATGAGATTGTTAGAACACGAAAAGACAGATAATGTCCCTTATCGCTTATGGGCGGAGCAAGGATTATTGGTTTTAACAAGTGGACTATACGGAATCAAAACAGACTATAAAAGAGTGTTAGAAGATTTAAAATATCTGATAGAAGAATTTGATCTGAATGTTATTGGTTGTGGATATGACAGACACAATATCGCAGGAATATTAGCCGATCTTGAATCAATTTTGCCGTGTGATTTAACTGACATACCACAATCAGCGCAATCATTGAATGATGCAACAGTTGACTTTCAATTAAGTGTAAAAGCCGGACTGATACAATACGACAAGCGGAATCAATTATTAACGTGGTCATTGTTAAATGCTGTGACGGTTGCAAATAGTTTTGGAGAAATCAAAGTTGATAAACACTCCGTAACGAATCGAATAGACGCAGTAGACGCAATAATTGACGCTTGGAAATTGTATTTTCTAAATAAAGGTGAATCAGTTGACGGAGAGGCATTATTAGAAGAATGGTTAAATTTCCAGAGGTGATGAGAATGTGAAATTATTTGAAAAGATAAAGAAATTTTTTAATAGTGCAGAGCCTGAGAATGATAATAAAATCACAATGAGCACAATAATGGAATTATTCTCAAGAAGTGGCAATGCAGAATATGGTAACGATCTTTCAGAAGTAACATATTTCACTTGTCTCAAGACTCTTGCTGAAAGCGTTGCGAAAATTCCTATTTATTTGCTTGATTCCGATAAAAATCGAATAATGAATCACGAAACGATCAAAATTTTGCAGTTTAGCGCAAATGAATATCAAACACCGGCGCAGTTCTTAAGCGGTTTAGAATACAACAGAAATCATTTAGGTAATGGCTATGCTTATTGTGAAAGATATTCAAACGGCAAATTAAAAAGTCTGATACCGCTTGATCCGAACTATGTGCAAGTATGGATCAATGATACAAGCAATTTCACTGAAAAAAAGTATTATTATTTCTATCAAGACTCAAGAAGCGGCAAATCATATTGGCTGAATCCTGATGAAGTGATACACGTGAAAAGTTGGATAACAGAAGATAACGGGATAGTCGGGCGATCGGTACGTGAAATATTAGCAAGATTAATCAGTGGATCGAAAGCAAGCAACAAATTTCTATCAGAATTGTATGATCGCGGCTTAATCGCTAATTTGTGCGTTCGTTACGTTGGTGATCTCAAAAAAGAATCACAAAAGAAATTATTACAGGGAATTGAAGAACAAGCCCGTGAAGACGGACGGAAAATGTTCACAATACCTATAGGTTTTGATATAGTGCCTTTAGATTTAAAGCTGACAGACAGTCAATTTTTAGAAATAAGACAGTTTACAGCGTTGCAAATAGCGGCGGCGTTCGGAGTAAAACCGAATTTTTTAAATGATTTTTCAAAAAGTTCATATGCAAACAGCATAATGCAGCAGTTGACATTTTTAACTGATACATTATTGTCGATAATTACTTATTATGAGCAAGAATTTAACCGAAAATTATTAACAGTGAAAGAATTAGAAGAAGGTTTGCATTTTAAATTTAATGTAGGAGTATTGTTACGAAACAATCCGACAGAGCAAGCAGACATAATACAAAAATTGGTACAAAGTGGCGTATATTCAACGAATGATGCACGCAGATGGTTAGATCAACCGCCGATCGGAGAAGAAGGCGATCAATATTTAGTAAATGGCAGTATGGTATCATTAAAAAATGCAGGTGCAGCATATAAACCAGAAGAATAGGAGGTGTTAAAATGTTGAAAGTGAAGAATCAAGGTGAAATTGCTGAAATTTATATTAGTGGTGATATAATTGATGACGCTGATGGTGCTTTTATAAAAGAATGGTATAATGACACAACAGGCTATGAATTTCCGCAAAAAGTCAAAGAGGAATTAGACAGCGTGAAAGATAAACCGCTGATTATTTATATTAATTCGTATGGCGGATCAATTCCAGCCGGTTGTGCAATGGCGAATATGATCGCAAGACATGACGCACCAACGACAGCGATTGTTGATGGTTATTGCTGTTCGATAGCGACACAAATATTCTTTAGTGCTGATGTCTGTAAAATGCCGAGTAATACTTATCTGATGATTCATAAACCATTAACTTTTACTATTGGCAATGCAGACGAAATGAGAGCAGAAGCAGAGCGTTTAGACGTATTGCAAAAAGGACTAGAAAGCACATATCAAAAAAAGAAAATTGGCGGTGTTACTGATGAAGAGATACACAAAATGGTGAATGCTGAAACGTGGTTGACGGGTGCTGAAGCAATTCAGTATTTTGATATTGAATTGATAGAACCGATGAAAGCTGTAAATTGTGCAGGAAGTCTTGAAAAATTGAAAACATTGCATTATCAGCGAATCCCTAAGACATTGACATTCAAAGACGATGGAAATAAAAATCTGTCGTCTTTTTTGATTGAACAAAACAAGAAAATAGAAATAGCGATAGCAAGAGCGAAAGGAATGATGATCTGATGAGAAAAACAGATGAAATGAAAAAAGAAATTAATGCAAAGCGTGCAGAGCTTGAGAGACTTCAACGCGAGGAGCAAATGGACGCAGCAATTAAGACGATGAATGAACTCAACAAAATGATGGACGAATATAGCATTCAAAAGAGCCTTGAAGATTCGGACTTTACCAACTTTATTGGCGAAAGTAAATTTAATGTAGAGTCTGAGACGACAGACAAAGCAATTTTGCGAAACAGAGCATTTAATAAATTGGTGTTTAAAGAAGGTAGAGGACTTACAGAGGCAGAACGCGACGCATATTTTAATATTAGTGGTTCACCCGGACAACCGGCGCAAGTTGAAAGTATTTCAAGCAAAGGCGGCTATCTTGTACCGGAAGAGCAAATGAAAACACTTTATGAATTTAAAGAACAATATGTGCAACTTAAAAATGAAGTAACAGTAGTGCAAGTGACAGCACCGTCAGGGAAATGGCCGACATTGCCGCCGCAGAAATTAGAATTTCAATCATTTGCAGAAATGACACCGATCGCAGAAAGTGACATTACATTTGCACAAGCGAGTTACAGCATTGAAGATAAAGGCTTAATAATCCCCGTTTCAAATCAGTTGATCGAAGATGCAGACATTCAAATTATTGACGTTATTGGTAATCAGCTGGCGATAAGCGCAGTAAAAGGTGAAAATAAAGACATACTTGATCCGCTTGAGGATATGGTAGATTCGAGCGATGTGACGGTGATGGCATCAAATACGGCAAAGAGTTTAACAACAGCGATAACGAAAGACCTTAACGGAATTTTCTATGACAGCGCGAAAATTTATACAAATCAATCTGGAATGGACTGGCTTTCAAATTTGTTAGACGGCAATAATAGACCGCTTTTACAGCCTGATATTGCACAACCTGACGCATTCAGATTCAGAGGAAAACCGATCATAATGTTGCCTGATGATACACTTCCGAATACAAAATCAGGCGGAAATGATTATGCACCATTCTTTGTTGGCAATATGAAAGCGTATATGACATTTTTTGAAAGAAAAGGGCTTGAATTAGCATTATCAAGGGAATTGTTCTTTGCACGTTACGGCACAGCATTAAGAGCAGTTGTCAGATATGGGACAAAAGTCATTGACGATAGAGCGATGATCGCTTTGAAAGTCAAAGTATGACATCTGTTAAAAATTAGACAAAAGAGGTGAAAGCGGTGGCTGTTACTCTTGAGAGATTTAAATTGTATTTAAGAATTGACAGCGATTTTGAAGATGAATTGATAAATCAATTTTTATTGACTGCTAAAGCGTATTTAAGAGATGCAATAACTGACTACGAAGAAAATTATCAAAAGAGTTTAGTGTTTGCTGAAAAGGCTGATCTTTTACAGATGATAGTTGCCGCTGAATTTTATCAAAACCGAGATAATTCAAATCACAGCTTGAATTACACGATCAGATCAATGATGACGCAGTTAAAATATTGGGGTGACGACGAAATAAGCAGTGAAATTGTAATTGAAAGTGTGATCCAATGAAAGCAACAGGGAATATAATCAATAATACTTCAGTAGATGATTTAAGCGAAAGGATTAAAATTGTTTATTTTGAGGCACAAAGAAATAATCTCGGTGACATTATCAAGAATGAAGAAATAACACGTTGTGAAGTCTGGGCAAAGGTTTTACCTTTATCAGCTAAAAGAAATCTTGATAGTTCAGTTGAATTGACGAACGAAATAATTTATAGGATAGTCGTAAGATACAGGACAGACATTTTGCCTGACGATTTAATTATCTGGAGAAGGAAAAAATTAAGACAAACAATACCTGCTTATGATGCCGAAAGCCGCAAGATATGGACGATATTAGAATGTGTGGAGATGGTGAAAGATGGCTAGACGTGGAAGCGGTTATCACAATCATTATCGAGACAGTCATTTTGGACGCGGAGGAGTAACAGTTGGCGATTCGTTGATGAAAGAACAAATACAAAAAGCAGTCGACGAATTGAGAGCGAAAGGTGAACATATTATAAAAGCAGCAACAAAAGCCTTGAAAGAAGGCGCAGACAAAATCGTGGAGGACGCGAAAAAGCGAGTACCGGTTAAAACTGGAAAATTGAGAGATTCAATAAAGGCAGAAAGTGTTGATGTTGGCGGCGATCAATATAAAGGTGCTTTATATGAAATTTTAGCTGATGCAGTCAATGAAAAAAACGGCGTTCTTTATGGGCAATTTGTAGAATTTTCACCGAAGATCAATAAACCATTTTTGTATCCTGCAATGGATGCACAACGCAATGAAGTTATTAACGGCGTAAAAAATGCAATAGCACAAGCGACAGCACGAGGCAATTAAAAATGACAACGTCAGAATTAGAAAGCGAAATTTATTCAGCGTTAATAAATGAAGAAACATTGACAGAAATGTTAGGAAATGCTAAGGAGTCAATTTATCATCTTCAAGCACCTGCAGGAGAAATAACACGCTATCCAATTCTTGTTTATTCGCCAATCAGTGACGTGCCTATAATGCACGGTGACGATTTAGAAAGTGCATATAGAGTAACCATCAGAATCCATATTATAACTAAAAACGGCGAATATTCAGAAATAAATCTGATAATAAATCGAATAATGACAATGCAATTAGGTTATTCGCGAGTGCAGACAACGCCATATGTTGAAGAAGATAAAAAAATGTTGATCTGTGATTATCGAATTGCAGTAAAAAATTAAGGAGTGAGATAAATGGCAAAAATCGGAGTGAAAAAACTTTATTATGCACTTTTGACAAAAGATGATTCAACAGAAGTAACTTATGGAACACCAAAGCGCATTGTTGGACTCAACACCGTAGACATTAATCCAACAGTTCAAAAGGCGACGGCTTACGGTGACGATCTGCCATTAGAAACCACAAGTAACATAACAGAAATAACAATTAGCTTTGAAAGTGTCTATTTGCCGCTTGAGGATAAAGCGTCGTTGCTTGGTCATAGTGTAGTAGATGGCGCAATGATATCAAAGTCAGGTGATGAAGCACCATATGTAGCAATAATGTTTGAAGCGCAACAAAGCGGCGGAGCAGTTCAATATGAAAAATTCTTAAAAGGGAAATTTTCAGAAACACAAGAAACTTTCAACACAAAAGGTGAGAATCTTGAATATACTCTGCATTCTTTGGAAGGAAGTTTTGTAGCGCGAGAAAATGATGGAGCTTGGAGAAAAACAGTTGTCAGCCCAGATACAACAGTTGCAGCAACGTGGTATACAAGCGTTTGAGGTGATGAGAAATGAAAAAACCGAAAATAGAAATAAACGGGAAAACTTACGAAATAAAGCCAATCAAAGCGCGAGATTGGCGCAGATTCTTTAAATTTGATGAAGAAAGAAAAGACCTTTTGACAGTGGAATTTATCGAAAAGCACTGTGAATTGTTGGCTGGAATGTTTGAAGATTTTATTACAATAGATGAATTACTTAATCATTTGACGGTTTCAGAAGTGATCAATTTGTATGATGAATGCTTGAAATATTTTCTTTCACTTTTGACAGAAAAATTAGGTGAGGTAAAAAACGCCGAAGAGACTGCCGAAAATCAAACAACTTAACTCTATATCAAAATATATTGGGCTGTTATTTGTCATTAATGAAGACATTTAACAGCTCTTTTAATGAAATTGAGGAAATGGAATTAGAATTGATATTTGAAATGATGGCGGTCAAAAACAAAATTGAAGAAAATGATCAAGAGCCAAAAGATAACTTAAAATATATTGATGAAGTACTTTGAAAGGAGGTGCACAAATGGCACAAGGTGAAAGCATATCAACACTTTATTTGCGATTAGGTTTAGATTATAGCAGCCTTGACAGTGATATAATTCGCGCAAGTGAAACATTAAAGTCAAATATTTCACGAATTAGCAGAGAAAACACGATTATTAAATTGCGTGCACAAATAGATTTAGCAGGAGTAACAGACGAAGCAAAGCGGTTGAAAATCCAACAAGATGCGTTGAATCAGCAAATAGCGAATCAGAAACTGAAATTGCAAGGAGTAACAGCGTCTTGGAAAGATGCAACACAGCGAATGGGTGAGCACAGCAAACAAGCGCAGTCAGCAACGATCGCCGTTGAACGTGAAAGATTAGCACTCGTGGAGCTTGAACAAGAATTAAAGAAGATTGCTGAACAACAAAAAGCATTGCCGAAAGGTGATAATAGCCTTGTTAGTGGTTACAAAAGTATCAAAAATACAATAAATAATGCTTTTAATAGTTCTATTGGCGAACTTGCAAATAAATATAATGAATTAACGACGGCATCACAATCAGCAGATACGGCAATAACGAAATCGCTAGAAATAATCGGGAGTATACCAAACCCGGTAGGAAAAGCGATCGCGGCATTAGCGTCAGTTCCGTTAATCTTTAGAGGAATAGAAAATTCAATAGTGGAGACAGTAAAAGCAGCAACATCATCT
>JAFUZV010000103.1 GCA_017476425.1 Selenomonadaceae bacterium | reverse complement strand
GTACTTTTTGGCTATCTCTACCGCTTCATTTATGATAATGCCTTTTGGAATTGATTCTTCAGCAAATTTTATTTCATATATTGCAAGTCTCAAAATATTTCTGTCAACTGTCGCTAGTCGTTGAAGTGTCCAACTTTTTTTAAGATGAGCAGAAATTATTTGATCGATCTCTTCTAAATGTGATCTTGTACCTCTAACTGTTTGAGCGACATACAACTGATCTTCTTCAGAAAGTTTTTTACCGGTATTTATAACGGTATCGATTGCAATATCTTCATAAATTTTTCTTTCTTCACCGTCACCGTGATTAATATCTAACTGAAAAATTGCTTTAAAGGCTACTTCACGCGCAAGAAATCGACTCATACAAATTCATTCTCCTAATTACCAACGACGAAATTTTTCCGGCAGAATTTTATTGAGCTTATTTAAAGTATCGTCAATTAAATCATCACCGTTATCAAATTTTGAACCGACATAAAGCCCGATAATTCCACAAATAAATGCAAAAACCGTATTAAAGAAACCGAAGATCAAAATTGCAACACCAGCAATAACTCCGCCAAGAAAGCCGATTTTCCTCGTGCGATGCGTTTCAAAGAATTTTGCTACACATTCTTTTAAATCATTCCACATAACTACACCGCCTTTCTAATGGGCAATTAATAATTGATAATGGGTAATTTTATTAGTTATTCAATTACCCATTGCACATTGTCCATTACCCATTAAACAACTCTCTGCTTTCTCTCTATCACTGCATTAGTGATGTCCTTAACCGAAACGTCAACAGGTACTCCGCCAATTTGCAACGCAGTAAAAATTGTCTTTTCGATTGACTTTACAACAGCCTCACTTACTAACGGTGCAGAATGACCTTGACCTAAAACGATAGTAACAAAAATTGCTATAGGACATTCACCTTTTTGCTTGTTGATCGTAACTTTAACTTCTCTAACGCCACTAACAGAAAGTGCCGCACGTTCAGTTATATGTCTTATTGCATCAACCGCAACTTTAACTTCACCAGGTTCGCCTTCTTTCAACATTATTTCTCCAACAGCACGTTGATCGCCTTTCGACGACGAGAACACATAACCGAGAAAAAATAAACTGAAAAAAAGCATCACCGCTAAAACTATCACGGTTTCACTCTGTATGAGAATATAATTTAAATATCCCTGCCAAATTTGATTAGGTATTAACTTAGTACAAATACCGGCAAAGATCAAAACTGTTGTAGTGACAACAAGGACATAGAGAAGCAGAAAAAAGCGACTTATAATGCCCATTTGTTTCCACCTTCTCTACGCTAAAATTTTTTGTTGATGATTTAATTTTCATTTTAAAATTAATTAATGAACTCTGGTATCTTCAACTTTCTCTTCTTCTTCAGGGAAATTTACGCCTTGAACGTGGACATTAACTTCAACGACGGTGAGACCTGTCATATTTTCGATCGCTTGTTTGATATTCTCTTGTGCTGCAAGTGCAACATCAGGAATACGAACGCCATATTTGACAATGATATAAAGATCGATAGCCGCTTCTTTCTCGCCGACTTCAACCTTAACACCTTTGCTGAAATTTTTACGTCCGAGCATTTCAGCGATACCGCCGACAAGTCCGCCGCTCATTCCAGCAATGCCTTCAATTTCTGTTGCGGCAAGTCCAGCGATAATACTGACAACTTCGTCCGCGATACGAATTGTTCCGAGTGCCGAATCAGTTTTAATTACTTCCTTATCGAGATCCATTTTTAAGTCCTCCTCGTGAAAAATAATTTTTTGTTTGTGAATTTATTCGCTAAGATAAATTCTTTTCCTGCTAACAAAAAAATTTTATATAATTCAATCGGCTTGAATGAATTTCAAATTGATTCATTAAACGCCTTTGATGATAAATTGCTTTCAAATTTTTTATATTTAAAAACTAAATTGACAGCAAGCATTTGAAATTATAAAATACATTTAGGTGAAATTATGAAACTCGACAACAAAGGATTTATTTTTATCGAAACAATTTTTATTGCGTTGATCGTCTCGTTTACAGCAATTTTGATCTTTAACGGCTTAAATGTTGCGATCAAAAGCAATCGAATTTCAGCGATCAGAACTCAAGCGATCCGTTTAGCAAATTCTCAAATTGCGATCGTTGAAAATTATGTTGATCAAAATAAAATTTTTCCGTCGAACTCATACACTTTATTGACAGCTGACGATCTTCAATACGAAAATTATTTTGGAATTAACGGCACGATCAAATTTAATATCGACACTGAAATAAAAAATCCTATCGTTACAGTTAAAGTTACTTGGAGCGTCGACGATAAAAATTATGGAACTCAAAACGAAAATAATTATGAAAGACTCTCGAAAGAAATTTACATTACGCCGTAATGAAGGCGGTTTTGTATTTTTAGAATTAGCAGTCGGCTTGCCTCTAATCGTTATGTTGCTTTGGTCAATGAATAATTTATTTCACAATGCTTGGAATAAATGCAATATGATGATCGCTGACTTCATACTTCAACAAGAAATGCACTCTGTTATGATGAGAATTGCTGATACTTCAAAAATCGCTTATGATTTTCAAATTACAGATAACGGTCAATCGCTAATGTTGAATTATTACGAAGTTAAAGAAGATAAACACCTTAAATATCTCAACGGTGAAGGAACTAATAATCCTTCTGATAAACGCAGATATTTTAAATATGGCGGACAAATTTACACCGGCAGGACAGCTTCAACCGGCAATTCTAATCCGTTAACCGGTGATAGTTCTTTTGGACGAACGTCAGTAAAATCTTTTAAATGCACTGCGTTATCAAATAATTTAATTCACATTAGACTTGAGGCGCAGTCTTTAGTCAGCAAAAATAATATTGTTTTGACGACGGTAATTTATATTAAAGGCAAGAATTAAAATGAATGAACGAGGAATAATTTCATTAACGGCTTTATGTATGATGTTTGTGATCTCAATAGCGATTTTAACAGTTACCAAAATTGCTGAACGACAAGCCGATATTGTTAGTCTCTATCGCTTTGAAAATAAATTACAAAATATCGCTGAAAGTTCCTTTAACGAAACAATTTATAAATTTGAAAATGGACTTATTTCTGTTGAGAATTTTAATTATGATTCGGATTATGGCAATAGGACTTTGATTAGCAGTAAAAATCTTGATGATGGGCAAGCTGTAAAAATAACAACTTACGTTAAAAAGTCCGGCAAAATTCTTGTTGTTATGACTTTAGCTGAAATTCAAAATTATTTTTATAATTCTGAGGCGGCTTATCACAGAGTCGCCGGGTATATGGAACAAATCGAAACAGTTGAAACTGAAGACGAAAGATATGAATTTAAAAGCTATATTAAGTAAAATAAATTCAATGGATTCATTCAAAAAAGTTTTCGATCGTGCGATCGGCGTTTACTTCAATGATGAGAAAATTTTTTGCGTGAATGTTGAACTTGTTGACAACTCAATTTGGAAAATTATCGACTCCGCTGAAATTTCGATTTTTGCGAGTGAAGAACTTGCTGAAAATCTTAATGACATTGAAGAGTTGATCGCAAAAAAAGTTTTTGATCTCACTATCGATCGCAACTGGACTAGTAAAGCCGTTGCATTATGTCTTAATGATGACAGAGTTATAACCGAAATTGAAGATTTATCAAATGTTCCGAAAGATCGATTGTCAGACGCTGTTAAAAATTTGATCGCGGCGATTGGAAATTTTGAACCTAATAATTTTTACTCTTCGTATATTGAAAATTTTTCTAATGTATGGCTTGAAGGAATTTCAAAGATCGACGCTGACAAGTGGATTAATGCTTTTGAGAAAAATAATTTATCACTTCTTGCATTGACGGCGATGCCTGTTAATAATGAATTTGTTGACGTTAAAAAAATTGATCTGACGAATGCTGATAAAAATTTTTTAGAACGTGGCGGAATGAAAGCGATCTTTACTGTTAAAAGTTTAATTTATCAGACGACACCTAATTTTTTTATTGACAAGACGAAGGATTTAAACGGCTGGAATTTTTCAAAGATAGCGGCGTTGATCGGAATTTTTACGATCTCAATTTTATTATGTGTAACTGCTTTTGATTGTTGGACTTATTATCAAGCAAAATCGAAATATGATATTGAATTAGAGGCACTTAAAAAATATGAAAAAGATATTCGCTTGAGAAAAGTTATTGAAAACGATCAAGCGGAACTTAAAAATAAGCAACAAATTTTATCAACGTTGACAGAAAACAAATTAGCCTGGCGATCGTTGTTAATTCATCTTGGAACGATCAAAACTCAAGGCGTATGGTTAAGAGAAATTCATACTTTTGACGATAAGAACATTGAAATTAAAGGTGAAGCGGTGAATTACGAAAAAATGTCAGCATTTGTAACTTCGCTTGAAAATGATACTGAAATTTTAAATAGCAGCGTAGAATTAAAAAATTCGACAACAAAAAATGACAGCAACCTTGTACAATTTGAAATTATGCTGTCATTCACGAGGTGATTTAAATTGAAGAAAAATTTTTATCTTGACGTTATTTTATTCATTGCCGGGTTGATCTGTATCATTACCGGCATAATGTTAGACTTTCACATTATACCCGGCGGACGTGAATATCATAGAATTTATAGAGAAATTCATACTTATAGCGGCTATGTTATGGCGATCGGCTTGATTTTTCATATTGTCTGGCACTCAAGCTGGATCAAAAATGCTTTTAAGCAACTCAAAAAATAATTTCGTAATGGTGGTGAATTTATGAATGATTCAATCAAATTAGTTGCAACTGATATGGACGGAACATTTCTGCGCAGTGTTATTACTTATGACGAAGAGAGATTTAAAAAGATTTTTTCACATATGCAAAAGATCGGTTGTCAATTCGTCGTTGCAAGCGGAAATCAATATTATCAGTTGAGAGATTTTTTTACTGATTATCACGAAAAAATTTCATTCGTTGCTGAAAATGGTACATTCGTCAAGGCGCACGATAAAATAATTTTCACGGCTGAAATTCCGATCGAAGTTGTAATTAATGCTATTAATGTTTGTGCTGAATACCCGGAGATCGAATATGTTTTAAACGGCGTTAAATGTGCTTATGCTCAACGTGGCTGCATTACTCAAGAAAATTTTGATCTTATGAGTATCTATTGTCACCGAATGAAATGGGTTGACGATCTGAAAAGTGTTAATGATAAATTTTTGAAGTTCGGAATTTTTGTTCCCGCTGAAAAGACTGATTTTTATTGTGAAATTCTTCATAAAAATTTAGGCGATAAAATTCACGTAACGACTAGCGGTCACGGATCAATAGATATGATCCTTAAAGGCTGTAATAAAGCAGTTGGACTTAAAAAATTGATTGATCTCTGGAAAATTTCGCCGGATCAATGTGTTGCATTCGGTGACGGCGGTAATGATCTTGAAATGCTTAAATTCTGCGGCTTGAGTTATGCAGTTGATAACGCACCGGATAATGTCAAAGCGGCGGCGAAAAATATTTGTCCGTCAAATGATGATGACGGTGTTTTAGTTACTCTTGAAAAAATTTTTGAAATTTGAGGTGTTGAAAGTGAAACACGGAGCAATTTTTGATATGGACGGCACATTGTTGGATACTGAAAAATATTACAGACAAGGCTGGCTTGAAATGGCGGATAAATTCGGAGTTGAAAGAAATCCAAAATTTGCCGCTGCGATGAGTGGCTGCAGTGCAATTCTTATGACTTACATTGTTAATAAATTTTATCCTAAAATCGACGCTGAAAAGTATGTTAATGCAGTCAAAGCATTCGTTAAAAGTGAGACTGAAAAAAATCTTTCGCTGATGCCCGGCACTGAAGAGATTTTGAATTATTTCAAGTCGCAGAATATTTTAATGGCGGTTGCAAGCAGTTCATTAACGGAGACTGTTGAGAAAAATTTGAAACGTGCAGGGATCATAAATTATTTTTCAGTGCTGATTGGCGGTGAACAAGTCAAGAAAGGTAAGCCGGAGCCGGATATTTTCATTAAAGCGGCGGAACAATTAAAACTTTCTCCGACTGATTGTTATATCTTTGAAGACAGTTTTAACGGAATAAGAGCGGCTAATGCGTCCGGCGGCGTTGCAATAATGATCCCGGATCAAGTGCAACCGTCAGACGAAATTAAATCACTTTGTCACGTTTATGAAAGTTTGACTCATTCAATGCAAGCTATTCAACGCGGCGAAATTTAATAAAAAATTTTTTCTTCAAATTGGAGAGTGAAAAAATTTGCGAATTATATTAACGATATTTTTTTTGATGTTTTCATTTGCAACCGTTTCAGCCGCTGATGATCCTTCAACGACTTTAGAAAAAATTCCGGAGCCGATCATTCAAGCTGATTCAGCAATTTTGATCGAATCGTCAACAGGTCGAGTGATCTTTGAAAAAAATGCTGATGAGAAACGTCCGCCGGCAAGTATGACAAAGATGATGACTTGCATTTTAGGCTTGGAGAATCTCACAAAGCGGACTCAGGTTTTGATCAGTGAAACGGCGGCTTATACTGAAGATAATACTTTTTACTGGACACCCGGCGATATAATTCACGCTGAAGATATTAATCTTGGTATGATGCTTGTATCTGATAACGGCGCAGCAGTTGCGATCGCTCAATCAATTTCCGGAACTATTCCGCTTTTTTCAAGGCTAATGAATCACAAAGCTAAACTACTCGGCTGCACTGATACAAATTTTGTTAATCCTAACGGCTTGCCGAATGAAAATCATTATTCGACAGCAAGAGATATGGCAAGAATCGCAATGTATGGAATGACAATTCCGGATTTTAGGGATATTGTTTCGACGAAGAAAGCGATCATTCGTTGGCAATCACCGGCTGATAAATTTGCTGAGGCTGAAAATACAAATGAATTACTCGACAAGTACGAAGGTATGAATGGAATTAAAACAGGGTGGACTAGAGCCGCCGGTGGTTGTCTTGCAGCATCTGCAATTCGTGGTGATACTGAATTGATCGCAATTATAATGCACTCAACTGATATGGATACTCGTTTCGACGACGCAAGAAAACTTCTTGATTATGGTTTTAAGCGTGTGAAGATGACGAAGACAATCAATCGTGATCGTGTTGAAAAAGTTGTCTTTGTTCGTGATGGTGAACGTGCAACAATTCACGTTAGACCGATGAAAGATTTAAATTTTCCATTGCTTGACGGTGAGAATCCCAAAAAATTGAAAGTTAATTATGATCTGCCGAAAATTGTTGACGCAGCGATCAAAAAAGGTGATATTGTTGGAAATGCACAACTAAAATACAATGACAAAGTATTATCAAGCGTTCCGTTGATCGCCGATGAAACAGTCAACAAAGGATTTAGTATTACTTCAACTTTAGTTGGATTTATGGAGCCGGTTATTGACATTGCACAAAGTATAGTTTTCTTCTTTGCTTGAGAAAATATTTTTGATCTCATTTCGATTTATGAAGTGAGATTTTTTTTGTGCTGTTGATTAATTGAATAACTGCAGGAAAAATTTTTAAATCGTTGAAAATTACAATCGAAAAATTTTTAATGTTGGAGGACTTATGGATAAGTTAAAAATGAAATCTGCAGATATTTTATCTGAGGACTTGAAAAAATTCGCTGAAATATTTCCGGCTTGTATGAGTGAAGGCAAGATTAATTTTGAGGCTTTCAAGCAATTTTTTTCAGATCAGATCATTGAAGGTGACGAATCATATAATTTCACTTGGGTAGGCAAGAAAGAATCAATGATCAATGCACATACGCCGATCAATAAGACGCTGCGTCCGTGCGTTAAAGAAAGTGTTAATTGGGACTCAACGGAAAATCTTTACATTGAAGGCGATAATTTAGAAGTTTTGAAATTGTTGCAGGAAAGTTATTTAAATTCGATCAAAATGATTTACATTGATCCGCCTTACAATACCGGCAACGATTTTATTTATCGTGATAATTTTGCTAAGACTTCTGAAGAATATGACGAAGAAATTGGAGTTTTCAACGAAGAGAATGAAAAATTGTTTAAGAATACTGATAGTAATGGACGCTTTCACTCAGATTGGTGCAGTATGATTTATTCACGCCTATTGTTAGCAAGAAATTTGTTAGCTGATGATGGCGTGATTTTTATTTCTATTGATGATAATGAACAAGCTAATTTAAAGTCAATTTGTGATGAAGTATTTGGTGAGAGTAATTGGAAAGCAACATTTTGCTGGAGAAAAACTCATACACAAACAAATATTGGAGATTTTGCACGAGTTAAAGAATATATTTTATGTTATTGTAAGAATTTAAAAAATGTTAAATTTAATAAAATTGCCTTAACAAATTTAGAAGAATATAGATATACTGATGAAAACGGTGAAAAATTTAGAAGAATTAATTTAATTGATAGTACAAGAGGTCGCTATGAATACTCTATAACAAATCCGAACGGTAAAATTGTTAAAGGTAAATGGATGAAGCCCAAAAAAGATATTGAAGAAATGATATTGAAAAATGAAGTTTACTGGGCAGGTGAAACTCCATATGGTAAAAATTTTCTTAAACAAATGCAACAAAAAGGACAAATTGCAAATGATTTTTTAGGAATAGAATATGGAACAAATCAACGCTCAACTATGCATTTGGATAAATTGATGGGAGAAATAAGAGCCTTTGATTTTTCAAAACCAGTAGAATTGTTAAAGCATTTTACAATTTTATCAACAGACAAAAATTCAATCGTCCTTGACTTCTTCAGCGGCTCCGCTACTACTGCTCACGCCGTTATGCAACTTAATTCAGAAGACGGCGGCAATCGTAAATTTATTATGGTGCAGCTGCCTGAATTAACCGATCCAAAATCTGAAGCCTTCAAAGCCGGTTATAAAAATATTTGTGAGATCGGCAAGGAAAGAATCAGACGAGCCGGAAATAAAATCAAATTTGAAAATCCATTGACGACAAATGATCTTGATACCGGCTTTCGTGTATTCAAATTAGACTCAACGAATATGAAGGACGTTTATTTTTATCCTGAAGAATTAAATCAAAATATGTTAGACGACCTTTTAACGAATATCAAAGAAGATCGGACAGATTTAGATTTGCTTTTCGGTTGCATTCTTGATTTAGGTTTAAAACTTTCAATGCCTCATACTTCAGAAGAGATTGACGGCTTTACAATTCACAATTACAATAATGGTGATCTGATCGCTTGCTTTGACGAAAATATTTCAAAGTCGGTGATTGAAATTATTGCAAAGAAAAATCCTCGACGTGCAATTTTCAGAGATAGTAGCTTTGAAAATGATTCTGATAAAATTAACGCTGAGGAAATTTTTAAACTCTATTCACCTAGTACACGTGTTAAAGTTATTTGAAACGAAATTAAAATAAATATGCTCAAAAAAACTCTTAGTGATTCCTACACTAAGAGACTTTTTTATTTATCCGAACAAATTTTAACCACTAATAGCAATTAATTTTTTTTCAGTATTTGCATAAGTATCAACTTCAAAAATTCCTTGCACAAGAAATTCATTTATCTTATCGATCTTAGCGATCGCCGCGTCAATTCGTTTGCTTGATCCTTTAACGTAAGCACCGATATGTATCAAATCTTCAGCGTCCTTGTAAACTGCCATTAATGCACGCATATTTTGAGATGCTTGCAAATGTTTTTGACTTACAACTTCATTCATAACACGGCTAACACTTGCAAGAACATCTATCGCCGGAAAATGATTCATTGCAGCGATCGATCTACTCAAAACAATATGACCGTCAAGAATCGATCTGACAGCGTCGGCGATCGGCTCATTCATATCATCACCATCAACAAGCACTGTATAAATTCCTGTGATTGATCCTGTGTCAGAAGTTCCGGCTCTTTCAAGAAGTCTAGGCAAAAGTGCAAAGACTGACGGAGTATAACCACGAGTCGCAGGCGGCTCACCGATCGTTAAACCTACTTCACGTTGTGCCATTGCAAAACGAGTTACAGAATCCATCATTAAAATTACTTTGTGACCTTGATCACGAAAATATTCAGCGATCGCCGTTCCTGTCATTGCACCTTTAATTCTGACAAGTGCCGGTTGATCTGAAGTTGCAACAACAACAACTGATCTTTTCAAGCCTTCTTCACCGAGATCACGCTCAATAAAATCACGGACTTCACGACCACGCTCACCGACAAGTGCAATTACACTAATATCAGCTTCAGTATTCCTTGCGATCATTGAAAGCAATGTTGATTTACCAACGCCGGAGCCTGCCATTATTCCTATACGTTGACCATCACCGAGCGTCATTAATCCATCAATCGCACGAACTCCAACATAAAGAGATTTATTAATTCGTGGACGTGTCAACGGCGGCGGCGGCGGTGCTTGCAATGGATATTCAATTTTCGATAAGATCGGACCTTTTCCGTCCATAGGATTCCCTAAACCGTCAAGCACTCTGCCTAAAAGTTCATTGCCAACTTTAACTTGTAACATTTTTTGCGCAGCGATAACTTCACAGCCCGGACCAACACCTTGCATTTCACCGATCGCCATCAACATTACAAAACCTTCACGAAAACCGACAACTTCAGCAGGTATAGGTGCATAACTTTCGATCTTTGAAATTACATAACACAATTCACCGACACTAACCGGCGGACCTTGCGACTCAATGACAAGACCGACAACTTGAGTAACTTTACCGGTTAATTTGATCGTCCTTGCCTCTTTGATAACGTCTTTCAACTTTTCAAGATTAATATCATTTTTGATTTTTAAATTATTAACTACTTTTGCCATAATTTTACGCTTCCACGTCAACGCCTAAAGAGATGTCCGAATTTTGACGGCGATAAATATCGTTATCCTTGCGGCGCAATTCATCTTGAATTTGTTTGAGTTGATCTCTTTTTAAAATTCGTGTCTCTTCATCGTCATAGCTGTTGATTGATTTTGCAATCGCAAGCCCTTTTGACTTCAAAGTTTCGATCTCATTGTCAACTCTGTCAGTCGACATTGTAACAGTTTGAGTCTTTTTTGGTTGAGGATTTTCCGATCGTCGAATGCTTGACGAATCTGACGGAAAATATTTTTGACTGCCAACACTTTCAATCGCCATTTCAAACACCTCCAAAAATTTTTTTATTAATTTAATTGTAAAGCGGAATAATATTTATAACAGGCTCTTCATATGGATGAATTTTTTTGATCGCCGTGATCGTCTCGTCAAGTTTTGCAAATTTGATCGTAACTTCAATTTTAATTTCAGGCTCTTCACTAATCTGATCTTTTCTGCCGATATATGGATTAGTTCCTTCAAGCGGTCGCCACGTCCCGATCACTTTGCTGTATGCTATGCAGCTGTCATAATTTCCGATATGTCCTGCGTCAACTTCCTGCAAAGTTTTTTGTAAAATTTTCAAATGACTTTCCGGGATAAAAATTTCTAATTTAAAATAGCGAATGTCCATAATTTCACCAAAAATTTATTTCTCAAATGGATTAACGTGCACTGTACAATGTTTAACGTTATCAAAATTATTTTCGATCTGTGAATGAACTTTTTCAGCTATCTCATGAGCCGCTCGCATTGATAATTCACCGTCAACGGAAATTTCAACGTCAACATAACAACTTGCACCGAAAAGACGAGTTTTCAAGAGATCGATCCGTTTAACACCTTCAACGCTTGCAATTATGCAATTCATATTGTCTTCAACGTCTTCTGGGCAACAATGATCAGTAAGTTTATCGACAGCGGATCGAAAAATTTCTAAAGCACTAAAAATAATTGCAATACAAACGGCGATACTTGCAAGCGGATCCATAAATGCAAAACCGATTTGTGCTCCACCTATACCGATCAAACTGCCTATTGAGGACATAGCGTCCGATCTGTGATGCCAAGCATCAGCGATCATTGCTTCTGATCGACATTCTTCACCAACTTTTTTAGTGTATTGAAACATAATTTCTTTAACGACGATTGAAACGATCGCCGCGATCAAAGCGATCATACTAGGTAACGGCGAATTTTCATAATCACCATTGATCAACGATTCAAAACCATTAAAACCGATCTGACAACCGATCATTGCAAGCATTACTGATAAAACGATCGCTCCGATACTTTCAAATCGTTCGTGTCCATATTCGTGATCGCTGTCTTCAGGCTTGCCGGAAATTTTGATCGCTACAAGTACGATTAGAGTTGAAAAGACATCAGACGCTGAATGAACTGCATCAGCGATCATTACCATAGAATTGCCGAAAATACCTGCTAAAAATTTTCCGATCGACAGAAAAATATTTACAACTAAACCAACATACGAGGCTTTGATCGCTTTATCTAACAAATTATTTTGAGTCAATATAAATTATTTCCTATTCAATTATTCGATTTTTACGCCGTGAATTTCTTCAGCAAGACGCTTTAATGATTCGACAGTACGAACGCCCGGCGTAATTTCAGAGAGTTTAACCTTAACAAAATGATTTTCTCTGACAGCGGTTACATTTTGCAGTTGAGGATTTCCTTTGATCGTTGCAACTTTCTGCTGAAAATCATCATCATTTCTAACGCCGCTGCTATAATCAGCAATGATAATATATTCAGGATCAGCCGCTACGATAGATTCCCAGCTTGTTGCAGCCCAAGTTTTCTCAACTCCGGCATTTTCCATAACGTTTTCAGCACCGATCAATTTCAAAATATTTGTCGTGTAACCTTTAAACGCCGTGAAAGGTTGACCGTCGCTTGAGTCGTAAATAAAAATTTTTTTCTTCGGCAAATCTTTGATCTTACCTTGAACATTTTCAAGCATTGATTTTTGTGCATCGATCCAAATTTTTGCATCTTCTTGTACTCCGAAAATTTCGCCGTACTTCTTCATATCTTCAAAGACGGTTTCAAGATCGGCATCAGTCTTTTGCATTGACGACGGCACGAAGATCGGTATATTTTGAGAAGTGATTCTTTCTGCAGGTATTCCACGTTTAGTAAACGGAACTTCCCAACCGGTTGCAAAGTCCGGCTTTTCCGCCATAAATGTTTCATACGAAGGCCATTTATCAGAAAGTACTTTGACCTTGTCATATGATTCTTTCAACGGCGGATAAATTTCTTCTTCAAGCATTGCCGTTCCGACCATTTTATCCTCAAGTCCGAGTGCAAGCATCATTTCAGTTGTTGCTTGTGACATTGAGATCGCTCTTGTCGGAACTTTATCAACTTTTGCTGTCACTTCTTGTCCGTCAAGCATTTCAGTCCAAGTAACTTCTGAAGTCGCTGGCGGATCGATCGGATGAGGATTTTCACCACAACCTGTAAATCCAAATGTCAATGCCATTGCTGATACACCGATAACGATCGCTTTTGATAAATTTTTGTTGATTTTTTTCACTTGTAAAGCCTCCAATAATTTAATAAATTGCTTTACTCATACATTTCAAAATTAATAATTTATATAAGTGCGACCTTCATATTCAAATTTTACGAAAGGCACACCAAAAATTTTTTCTAACAATTCAGGCTGCATAATTTCTTTAGCATTACCTTGATTTATTACTTTGCCTTTAAACATCACAACGACATTATCACAATATTGAACGGCAAGAGAAAGATCGTGAAGGACAACAATAACCGTTTTGCCGTAATCCTGCAGAGTTTTCATTAATGCAATTTTGTATTTAACGTCAAGATGATTAGTCGGTTCATCCATCAAAATTAATTCCGGTTCTTGTGCAAGTGCTTTAGCGATCAAAACACGTTGAATTTCACCGCCGGACATTTGACTAATTTTGCGTTTTGCCATATCGTCAACGCCAACATATTGCATTACTTTTTTAGCGATCGATCGATCTTGATCAGTATAATCACGAAATTGCTTTTTGTAAGGAAAACGACCCATTAATACGACATCTTCAACACGAAAATCAGCCGTCATTTTATGCT
The DNA here is from genome assembly GCA_017476425.1 of Selenomonadaceae bacterium. Taxonomy (GTDB): domain Bacteria; phylum Bacillota; class Negativicutes; order Selenomonadales; family Selenomonadaceae; genus Quinella. Next base: position 145 of record JAFUZV010000103.1, on the reverse strand, counting down.
GTTGAGGCAAGACTGAAATTTTCAAAGCGAAATTTTGAGGAGAAATATTTTCAACGGCTTGATCTCTGAAGAAAACATTTTGAAAACTTTTTCTTGTCTTGCTAAGAAATGACATTAAAGTTGATTTTCCGCAGCCGTTCGGACC
>JAFUZV010000010.1 GCA_017476425.1 Selenomonadaceae bacterium | reverse complement strand
CGGTGCTTCAAATAGTAGTTCAGAAGAAGTCGCTGCAGTCATTGAAAAAGATGACGAGAACTGGAACTGCCACCGCTAATTGTTATAAACCGAGCGAGAACCAAGCAATGACAGTTTATACATTGGACAGACAGACTTAAACATTTTTGCTAAATATTATGAAAGGACAGAATGTTGCTGGTATTGCAAGAAAGTCACCTACAAGACGCTTGCAATATGTACCCGTTCGTTAGCGGGGAATTTAAGCCTGTGGAGCGTTACAGCAAACGTGAGTAGTTGACGATTAGCAATAATTGAAAATGAAAGCGGACGCGATGAATCAGGAATGGGACATAAGAGTTTGTAACTTTTTATAAGTTCTCAGTAACGGGCTTTGTATGGCTGAAATTGCAATCAGAGGAAAAAACATTGAGATCACGCAACCATTGAGAGAGTATGTCGAAAAACGAATTGGCAAAGTTACAAAGTACTTTGAAAAAGTTGTCGGTATTTCTGTGCTTTTGACTGTTACGAAAGGTCAGCACGTTGTTGAAGTTACAGTTGAACTTCCGAATGGCGTTTTAATGCGTGGTGAAGAATCAACAACTGATATGTACACTTCGATTGATCTTGTTGTTGAGAAGTTAGAGAGACAAATTCATAAGCAGAAAACTAAACTTGCTAAACGTTTCCGTAGCGGCGGTTTTAAAGCTGAAGTTTTGGAAGAGTCGAAATTTCACACTGAACAAAGTGATGATAGTGAAGAATATCCTGTTGTTAAGACTAAGAGATTTTCAGTTAAACCTATGGACGTGCAAGAAGCGATTATGCAAATGAATCTTCTCAATCATAGTTTCTTTGTATTCCGTGATGCACAGACTGAAGAAATTTGTGTTGTCTACAAGAGAAATGACGGAGCTTATGGACTGCTTGAATCCGGCAAATAAAATTTGATCGATTGATACGATAATAATAATTTGAACTAAAAAAATTAGCTCGCAATTAGCGGGCTTTTTTCATTGCTAAAAATTATTTGATCGTCGATGAAAATTTTTGTGATGAAAAAATTTTTTGATCGTTGACGAAAATATTTTTAATGAAAAATTTTTGATCAGCAGAAGTTTTCAACGTGAATAATTTTTTGAAAACTAAAAACTTTTTTGCAATAAACTTGACGTAAAATAAAATAAATGCTATTCTTTTGATAAGATATATTTATGATAGATAGAGAAATTTTATTAAAAAATTGAAATGTTTGGAGGGCGTTTTAATGATCGATATTAGCGATCGAATTAAAAACAAAGATTTACTTAGCAAAGTTGTTAGTGCAGAAGAAGTCGCCGCTTGGATTAAACCGGGTATGACGATCGGTTGCAGCGGTTTCACTGCCTCAGCTTATCCGAAAGCTGTTCCGCTTGCACTTGCTGAGAGAATGAAAAAAGATCCTTTCACCGTTAATCTTTGGACAGGTGCATCAACCGGTCCGGAATTTGATAACGCACTTGCACAAGTTCACGGTATCAAAAAGCGTTTGCCTTATCAGACTGACGCGGCACTTAGAAAAGATATTAATGATGGACACGTTGATTATCTTGATCTTCATTTGAGTGAATCAGCTCAACTTTGCAGAGTTGGTTATGAAGGCAAGATGGACGTTGCATTAGTTGAGGCGGCGGCGATCACTGAAGAAGGTAATTTAATTCCGACGACTTCACTCGGCAATGCTGCAAGTTACGTTCAACAGGCTGATATTGTTATCGTTGAAATTAACACAACTCAACCTATGGAACTTCAAGGAATGCACGACGTTTATATTCCGGCTGATCCGCCAAATCGTCTGCCGATTCCGATCACTAAAGCTGATGATCGTATTGGCACTGAATATATTCCTTGCACGCCGGATAAGATCAAATTTATCGTTCCTTGCGATATTAAAGATCATACAAGAGATTTAACGCCGGTTGATGAAAATTCAAAGAAGATGGCAGCATTTACTCTTGAACTTTTGAATGCTGAGATCAAAGCCGGACGTATGCCGAAAAATCTTTTGCCGTTGCAAAGCGGTGTTGGTAATGTTGCTAATGCAGTCCTTGAGGGTTTTGTCGAATCAGATTATAGTGATCTGATCGTTTATACTGAAGTCATTCAAGATGCAATGCTTGATCTTATCGACGCAGGAAAATTAAAATTTGCATCCGGCACGGCATTTAGTCCATCGCCTACAGGTATGGAAAGATTTTATAAAGGTATTGATAAATATCGCAAATATATTTTACTTCGTCCGGAAGAAATTTCAAATTCGCCGGAAGTTGTCCATAGATTAGGCGTTATTGCTATGAATACAGCACTTGAGATCGATATTTACGGCAATGTCAATTCAACTCACGTAACCGGCACGAAAATGATGAATGGTATCGGTGGCAGTGGTGATTTCGCAAGAAATGCTTACTTGACGATCTTCTATACACCTTCAACGGCTAAAGGTGGAAAAATTTCCTCAGTCGTTCCAATGTGTTCTCATATTGATCATACTGAACACGATGTTGATATTTTCATCACTGAACAAGGTATTGCTGATCTTCGTGGACTTGCTCCTCGCGAACGTGCTAAAGAAATTATTAACAAGTGCGCTCATCCGGATTATCGTCCGATTTTGATGGACTACTACGAAAGAGCACTTGAGGCAACTAAGAAAAATAATACACCGCATTTGCTTGATGAGGCGTTGAGTTTCCATCAACGTTTCTTAGCAACCGGCGATATGCACAAATAATTATTAAAATGGTGAAAATGTTATGAAATGCCTTCAAGAAGCGGTAATACACCGCCGTACAAATTATGCACTTGGTAAAAATATACCTGTTCTGCCATCTCAAATTATTGCAGCTGTTGAACGTATGACGAAAGAAACGCCATCGCCTTTCAACATTCAATCTGCAAGAGTTGTTTTAGCTATGGAAGAACATCATAACAAAATCTGGAACATAACCAAAGAAGCATTGAAAAAAATTGTTCCGGCTGATAAATTTGCTGGAACTGAAACTAAAATTAACAGCTTTGCTGCCGGTTATGGAACGATTCTTTATTTTGAAGAAACTAATACTGTCAAGGATATGCAGAAAAAATTTCCACTCTATGCTGATAATTTTCCGCTCTGGGCTTCACAAGCAAATGGTATGTTGCAATTTGCTATTTGGACAATCCTTGATAATATGGGTTTAGGTGTAAATCTTCAGCATTACAATCCATTAATTGACGACGAGATCAAAAAATATTTCAAAGTTCCTGATAGTTGGACGCTTGTCGCTGAAATGGTTTTTGGTGAACTTTTGGAACCTGCTAAACCGATTGAAAAACTTCCTATTGATGAGCGTGTTAAGGTTTTTCGTTAAATCATAAATATTTTAGGAGGCTTAATTATGTTTAAAGTTTTGGGTGTGGATCATATTGGTATTGCGTCAACTGACTTAGCTGACGGCGAATTTTGGAAAGCACTCGGTTTAGAGTGCACAGGTGAAGAGACAGTTGCAGAACAGAAAGTTACAACAGCTTTCTATCCGACGACAGCGGACAAAGAACACGGTGAAATTGAACTTTTGGTAGCAAGTGAGGCAGGCTCGCCGATCGAAAAATTCATTGAGAAAAATGGCGGACGCGGCGGCATTCAACATATTGCATTGAGAGTTGACAATCTTGAAAATGCACTTGCTGATCTCAAAGAGAAAGGTATTAAACTTATCGATGAGAAACCACGTAAAGGTGCAGGCGGAGCAATGATCGCTTTCATTCATCCAAAAGCAACTCACGGCGTTTTGCTTGAACTCTGCCAACGTGGATAAATTTAATTCGGAATGATGAATGCGAAATTCGGAATTGATAATTAAAAAAATTCCTCATTCCGAATTCCGAATTCCTAATTAATAAGGGGTGATTTGATGGCTACAGTTGCAGAAAAAATTGAATTGATGAATCAGAAGAAAGAACATATTCGTCAAGGTGGCGGCGCAGGTCGAATTGCTAAACAACACGAAAAAGGCAAAATGACTGCTCGTGAAAGAATCGAAATGTTTTTTGATGAAGGAACTTTTGTTGAGCTTGATATGTTCGTTAAACATCGCTGCACTAATTTTGGTCAAGACAAAAAAGATTTACCTGGTGAAGGTGTAGTGATCGGTTACGGTACTGTTGATGGTCGTCTTGTCTATGCTTATGCACAAGATTTTACAGTTGAAGGCGGATCACTTGGTGAAAAGCACGCTCATAAAATCTGGAAAGTTATGGATTTAGCAATGAAAATGGGCGCACCGTGTATCGGTATTAATGATTCAGGCGGTGCACGTATTCAAGAGGCTGTTGACGCATTAAGCGGCTATGCAGGAATTTTCTACAGAAATACTGCGGCATCCGGCGTTATTCCTCAAATTTCCGTTATAATGGGACCTTGTGCCGGCGGTGCAGTTTATTCACCGGCGATCACTGACTTCATTTATATGGTTAAAAATACTTCTCAAATGTTCATCACCGGACCGGCAGTTATTAAATCAGTTACTGCTGAAGAAGTTACTGCTGAAGAACTCGGCGGTGCAATGACTCATAACACAAGATCAGGCGTTGCACATTTTGCAGCGGAGAATGAGGAAGACTGCATTAAACAAATTCGCTATCTGTTGAGTTTCTTACCGTCAAACAATATGGAAGAAGTTCCGATTGTTGATACCGGCGATGATCCGGATCGTCAAGAAGACAGTTTGAATAGCGTTATCCCAGATAATCCAAATGCTCCTTACGATATGAAAGATATTATTCGTGCGATCGTCGACAATGGTGAGTTTTACGAAGTTCATAAATATTTCGCAACGAACATTATAACTTGCTTTGCACGTTTTGACGGTCGTTCTGTTGGTATCATTGCGAATCAACCTAACGTAATGGCAGGCTGTCTTGATGTCGATGCTTCTGATAAGTCAGCAAGATTTATCAGATTCTGTGATGCTTTTGGTATTCCGCTTGTAAATCTTGTCGACGTTCCGGGATTTTTACCAGGCGTTGATCAAGAATACAACGGAATTATCAGACACGGTGCAAAAATGCTTTACGCTTATTCTGAGGCAACCGTTCCGAAAGTTACCGTCATAACTCGTAAGGCTTACGGCGGATCATACATTGCGATGTGCTGTCGTGAACTTGGTGCTGATCAAGTTATGGCGTGGCCTTCTGCTGAAATTGCAGTTATGGGTCCGTCAGGTGCAGCAAATATTATTTTCCGTAAAGACCCGGATAAAGATCAAAAGACTGCTGAATATGTTGAAGAATTTGCAACGCCTTATAAAGCGGCTGAACGTGGTTATGCTGATATGATCATTGAACCTAAAGAAACTCGTCCTTATATTATTACTGCGTTGAATGCACTTGCAAGTAAACGTGAAGTAGGTCCTTCAAAGAAACACGGAAACATTCCACTTTAATAATTCGGAATTAAGAATGCGAAATTAGGAATTAATAATTAAAAAAAATTCTGCATTCCGAATTCCGAATTCCTAATTAACAATGAGGTGAGAGAAATGGCGGATAAAAAAATTTCACCGGAAATTATCGCGATCATTACTGCCGCCGTTCAAAGTATGACTGGCGGAAAAGTTGTCGCTGTTAAAGTCAAGAAAAATCCTAATTGGACACTTGCGGCGAAAAGTAAAATTGCAAGCTAAGCAATAAATGAATTGGAGTGAAAAAATTATATGAAAAAATTTAACGTTACAGTCAACGGAACGACTTATGAAGTTGAAGTTGAAGAAGTAAAATCAGCGGGCGCAGCTCCGGCAGCACCAAGACCAGCGGCTCCGGTTGCAGCAGCACCGAAACCAGCAGCAGCTCCGACTCCGGCAGCAGCTCCGAAAGTTGCAGCAGGTGCTGGTGAACATTCGATTGACGCTCCGATGCCGGGTAAAGTTGTTAAACTCGTTGCTTCTGAAGGTCAAGCCGTTAAAGCCGGTGAAACACTTTTGATTCTTGAGGCTATGAAGATGCAAAACGAAATTCCGGCTGATGCTGATGGAATTGTTAAGAAATTTAACGTTGCCGCAGGTCAAAGCGTTAAGGCTCATGAGTCTCTTGTAATTCTCGGTTAATTAATTTCAAAACGAATTAAAATTTTTCAGCACAAAAATAGAGTCGCTAAGATCGATTTTAGCGGCTCTTTTAATTTGATCAATTTCAATCAACGAAATTATTTTTTACTCTTCTTGATGGTTTTGGAAATTTGATCAGTGAAAGAAGAATTAATTTTTAAATCATCAAAGTCATTTGAAATCAAATTTATATTTTCGATCGAATAATCAGCCGTTTGATCATTCAAATTCAGCGAATCAAGATCGATATTCAAAACTTCATCAGTCAAAATTTCATCTTCAAATAAGAATTTTTCAATGTAACTTGCCGTCAGTGTATCATCGTCAGACGTACTTACAAGTCCATCAGAATCTTTAGTGAAAGTATAATCAGCGG
>JAFUZV010000102.1 GCA_017476425.1 Selenomonadaceae bacterium | reverse complement strand
TTCTTGCTCGTCAAGCGGTGGAATTGGAATTTTTAAATTTTCAATTACTGAACGTGACAATCTTGGAACGCTTGAACGTCTTACTTGTGATGAAATATAATTTTTATTGTATTGCAAAACATAGTAAAGAAATCTGCTATTAATATTTTTTGGACAAGTAAAATATAAACAATCGTCCGCTGCCCAGATTTTTGAATCACAATATCCTATTTCACCGGCGGAGCCTGCACTTATAACAAAAGTTGTTCCTGAAGGACAATTAAATTTATCATAATAGCCTAAAGGGATCATACTATTCTGATAGACTGGATATTTTCCTGTTTCAGAAAGCTGACTTTTGACAACTCTAACACCTCTTTGAGATTTTACTAATTCACCGAGAGTCTTAAATTCTACGTCGTCAAATGTCAAGAGTTTATCACGATAATATTCATATTGTTTCTTTCGGAGCGTAAGCTCTTCTTTAAGCAAGTCTATTAATCCTGTTTGACCGTCAGCAAATTTATCCAGTATACGAACTATTTCTTTCTGTACTTCGATCGGCGGAACTGGAATTTTAAAATCTTCAATCATTGGTTTTCTGATTGATGTAACGGTTGCGCTAACAGCCTTTTGCATAATAAACGATTTGAAATTCGCACTTAAACAATAATAAGCAAATTTTGGATCAATATCATTTTTTATAAAATGGATTCTATAAGCTCTTTGATGTAGTGCATACTTTCCTTTAACAAAATGAAATATTTCACCAATACCGCCTTCACCGGGAATTATTATTGCGGTTTCATCAAATTCATAATGATTGATTTTTAAAATATCTTTTGAACGAACATAAAAAGGATATATTCCATCTTCAGTTGCATTTTTTCTATCACTGTTTCCTGTGCCAATTTCGCACAATTCACCGAGCTTTTTAAATTCTACGCCGTGCGGACAAAGTTTATCAATTAAATCTTTAAGCCTACTCATAATTTTTCATTGCGTTACCTCTTATTGAAGATCAAAAGATCATTTTCATTCACGCCGAAATTTTTAATCATTGCTTTTGAATCCTCAGCCGCCGATCGAACAGTTGCAAATTTTTCAATTCTCTTTTCTCTGAATAAGAACGCCGCTTCTTGAGAATTAATAAACGGAATGAAAATATTTCCGAACGCAAGATAATTATTGCAATTATAAGTCTTGATAATTTCACTTTTAACTTTAACGCCTTTACGCCAGGCAATTTTATCATCAACAATAAATTTGATCGAGAAAGATTTATTAGTTGATAAAGTACGAACGAGATCGACAAGTTCACCGGAAAATTTTGGAAGAACAGCGATCGGCGTTGGAAAGTCGACGGGCTCAGTGAAATTGAAAGCGGCTTTAACATCACGAATGAAATCAGAAGGCTCAAGTAAAATTTGCTCACGATATTTTTTGTGAGTGTCGAAATTTTTTTTGAAGTCCTTGAAAATTTCTTTGATACGTTCGACAATCTTTTCTAAATTTTGATCAGTGTCCTCGAATTTAAAAGAATCATCAATCGCAATATCATTTTGATTAGCCGCTGCGCCACGCTTGCCGGTGATAACGCAACAGCCGGAGATCGCCGCTTCACGAGGAATACGATCACGACCGGGATGATTTCCAAAATCAATGTAAACTTTTGCACGTGATAATAAATCTTGCACTTGATCGGGAGTCATATCTCTGATCGGTTGCCAATTAATTTCCGGCGCAAATTTTAAAAGTTTCTGCGTAAATTCAAAACCTTTGACAGGATTGTAAGCAACAATATTTTCTTTTTTTGAGAGATCAATTTTCTTAGCACGAATCAAAAATGCTTCATTGAGATAATCACGGACGCGGTGAATTTGCTCGTCAACAATACCATTCTTCTTGATAAAAATTTCAGCATAATCAGACTGCACCCAATGTTCAATGTCACGATCATTTTTATCGAAGTAAAAAAATTTCGGCATCGTCGACTGCAAAGGATTCATTTTAAATTTCTTAAGAATGTTGCAAAGATTGTTGACATAATTATCAACACTCATCCACCACATAATTCTTCTAACGCCCGGCAGAACATATAAATTTAAACTTGACGACTCAGGAACGATCACGATATTTTTATCAGACGTTTCTATTTTTTTTGCGTAAGGAATATGATATTTCCTGTAAAAAGGATCGACAGGATCATTAGGATTAAAATTAGGATTCGCCGGAAGATAAAACATAAAGACATTGAAATTCATTTTGAGGAGTTGACTAGCGAGTTGATGCACAAGTTCCGGACCGCCGGAGTGCATATTACCCGGACTGATAATATAAATTTTCGTTTCAGGATAAACTTTCATTTAAAAATTTCCTCTTCTAAAATTTTTTATAGATAACGCAACCAAACATAAGCCGTTGAAATAATTATCGATAAGATCATCAACGGAAAAGCGATTTTCATAAAGCCGACGAAAGTGATCGGTTGACCACGTTGAGCCGCCATTGATGCAACGACAACATTAGCACTTGCACCGATCAAAGTTCCATTACCGCCGAGACAAGCACCAAGTGCAAGACTCCACCACATTGGATCAAGATTCGACAAACCCATTTCACCCATATCTTTGATCAACGGAATTAAAGTTGCAACGAACGGAATATTATCAATGAAAGCGGAGGCAATCGCACTCATCCACAAAATTAAAATCGCCGTTGCAGGAACTGATCCATTTGTAATTTTGATCGCCTCAGCCGCAAGAGCTTTGATAACTCCGGTTTCAACGAGTGCACCAACGAGAACGAATAAACCTGCAAAGAAAAATATTGCAAGCCATTCAATTTTACTTAAAACTTTAGCGATCATCGCTTCATTATCAGTTGCAGTGAGAAGTAATAATAAACCTGCGCCGCTTAATGCACAAGTTGCAGACTCAAGTCCTAACATTCCGTGAAGAACGAAGAGAGAAATTGTAAACGTGAGAACGCCGAGACATTTTTTCAAAAGTTTTGTGTCAGTGATTTTAGATTTCTCATCAATACGCATAACTTTATCTTGTAATTCCGGCTGCGTGTGAAGTTCAGATTTATACATCATTAACATAATAAAAATTGTCACGATGAAAATAAAAATTGCAGGCGCAGTTAAATTTAAAACGAAATCGCCGAAACTTAAACCGACAGCCGAACCGATCATAATGTTCGGCGGATCACCGATCAATGTTGCAGTTCCTCCGATATTCGACGCGATAATTTGCGCCATTAAAAATGGTTTAACGTCAACTTTTAATTGTTGAGTGATCGCAAAAGTCACCGGGACAGTCAAAAGAACCGTCGTGACATTATCAAGCAAAGCGGAACAAACAGCAGTTAAAGTTGAAAGAGCGACGAGCAATGCAACCGGTTGCGCTTTAACTTTTTTTGCAGCCCATATCGCTAAGAAATTAAATAAACCGGTTTCAGCGGTGATATTAACAATGATCATCATACCCATCAAAAGACCGAGCGTGTTAAAATCAATGTGATGAATTGCTGTCTCTTGCTCCAAAATTCCGAAGAGAATCATTAACATTGCGCCGCATATTCCTACGATTGTTCGGTGAACTTTTTCGGAAATGATCAACGCATAAGCAGCGACGAAAATTATCACCGCTACTGTTGTCATATCGTGCATTACAAATTAACCTTCTTTCATTGTCTAGAGATCAAAATTTTTTATTAATGACAGTCAAAATAATTTTTTCGCCGTCACGTTTAATTTTATAATCAAAACTCTTAACGCCATTCGTTGACAATTCAATTTTCATTGCTAAAAGTTCCTTGCCGAGACGATCAGAAAGTTCAGGAGTGAATCCTGCTTTAGCGAGCGGCGCAGGCGGTTCAGATAATTTTGCTGCCGCCTCTAATTTCTCAGCTTTCTTTGCCGCTTGAATTAATTGATCTTCGATCGTCTGCTCCTCAACGTAATTTTTAACCATATCTTTATCAGTTAAATTACGTGGAATTTTCGGCATCTTACCCATTAATTTCACCTCAATTTTAATTCAGAATGTAGAATTTAAAATAAAATTCTCATCCTTCAGCCCTTAGCATTCAGCCCTTATTTTGAATTTTACTCCACGAATCTTTTAATCCAACAACACGATTGAAAATTAAATGATCGATCGTTGAATCATAATCGACGACGAAATAACCTAAACGCAAAAATTGATAATGAGTACCCGGCGCAGTAAATTTCACCGACGGTTCAATCAAAGCATTTTTAACAATCAATGATTGAGGATTTAACGCCGAAATAAAATCGTCCGGGAAATTTCCATTCTCATCACTCTTCAAAAGATAATCATACAAACGAACTTCAGCCTTCAATGCAAAATCAGCAGACACCCAATGAATAGTTCCTTTGATCTTTCGATTCGCCGTCGCTCCACCAGATTTAGAAGTCGGATCGATCGTACAATGCACTTCGATAATATTTCCGTCAGAGTCCTTGATAACTTCGTCGCACTTAATTATATAAGCGTGCTTAAGACGAACTTCACAATCAGGCTTGAGACGGAAAAATTTTTTTGGAGCACATTCCATAAAATCCTCACGCTCAATAAAAATTTCACGTGTAAACGGAATGTAACGTTTGCCGCCGTGCGTCGGATGATTTTCAGCGATCAGATATTCAACTTTGCCTGCAGGAACATTCGTTAAAACAATTTTCAGCGGATCAAGCACTGCAATTACACGATCAGCATTTTCATTTAAATCTTCTCTGACTGCGTGTTCAAGCATTGAAATATCAACAAGTGAATTAGCTTTAGCAACTCCGATTTCATTGCAGAAATTTCTTATCGCCGCCGGTGTAAATCCTCTACGCCTTAAACCACTCAACGTTGGCATTCTCGGATCGTCCCAGCCGCTTACGTGATGATCTTTGACAAGTTGTAATAATTTTCTTTTACTCGTCAAAGTATTTGTTAGATCAAGCCTTGCAAATTCAATTTGACGCGGACGAGTATTAACATTAAAACCTAACGACTCAAGCAGCCAATCATAAAATGGACGATGATCTTCAAATTCAAGAGTGCAGACTGAATGAGTAATTCCTTCAATCGCATCACTCAATGGATGAGCAAAATCATACATAGGATAAATACACCATTGATCGCCGGTTCGATGGTGAGTTGTATGAGCAATTCGATAGATAACAGGATCACGCATATTCATATTAGGCGATGACATATCAATCTTTGCTCTTAAAACTCTTGCACCGTCTTCAAATTCACCATTCTTCATTCGTGTAAACAGATCAATATTTTCCTCAACGCTACGATTTCTAAACGGACTTTCTTTGCCGGGTTCAGTCAATGTTCCACGTGTCGATCTGATCTCTTCTGCACTCGAATCATCAACATAAGCAAGATTCTTTTTGATCAACTCAACAGCATAATTATAAAGCTGATCAAAATAATCAGATGCATAAAATTTTCTGTCTTGCCAATCAAAACCTAACCAATGAATGTCTTCTTGAATCGAATCAACATATTCAACGTCTTCTTTCGTCGGATTAGTATCATCGAAACGAAGATTGCAAAGTCCGTGATTATATTCAGCAAGCCCAAAATTGAGGCAAATACTTTTAGCGTGACCGATATGCAAATAACCATTAGGCTCCGGCGGAAAACGTGTATGAATGCCTTCAGTGTATTTTCCATTCTTCAAGTCTTCTTCAATCGCTTGTTGTACAAAATTGTTGGAAATTGTTTCATTTTCTGACATAAAAATTTTTTTCTCCTCAATCAAAATTTTTTATTAAATTAATCTTCATAATGACCTTTACAAGAAATTATATGAAGTTGATCGTCTTTAATTGCATAAATCAAACGATGTTCGTGATTCATTCGACGACTCCAGCCAGGCTCATATTTCAATTTTTCCGGTTTACCAATTCCATTTGCAACGCCATTACGTTTTATATCCTTTATGAGTTCATAAATTTTATCAACCATTTTGATATTGTTATGAACCCAATACATCAAATGTGACAGAGCCGCTGTTTCAAAAACCACTTTATCCATAAATAAGTTTCTCCAATTCTTCAAATGTCATAACCGTGCCTTTGCCTTCTTCCATCTCTTTAAAACCACGATCAAGCATTGCAAGGTAACGAGCATTATTAATTGCCTTTTGGAGATTCTCTTCAGTCAATGGTCTCAATTTCAATTCTTTAAAAAAATATTCCCATTCTTCTTTTGTAAAACTGACATAACTTTCTTCTGTCTTCTTATCGCTTGATGTCTTAACTTGCATTGATTCATCAAAATTTTCAACTTGTGAAGTATTCATAATATCACCTTCATTCTAATTTAGAATGTAGAATGCAGAATGTAGAATTAATTATTCCTCAGCCTTCAGACCTTAGCCCTCAGCCCTATTTTAATCAATCTTAGTGATAACAAGTCCGCCGGTTTCAGCAGCATTTCTGATCAATTCGTCGTCAACATCACCGTCAACAATAATTTCAATGAATCCGTCTTGATGTTCGTTAATATCCAAAACATTTTTCAATGCAACGATCTTTGTGATGAATTGTGCTTTTTCGTAACTTGAAAGGTCTTTATCAAAGTGAACGGCTTTATAGTCAATACGTTCGATCTTGAAAATTACCGGGCGAGTGCCGTCATTACAGCAAGCGATCATAATTCGATCGTCATTCGTCCAGCCGTGCATTATCGAGCCGCCTTGCAATGCAGTATAAATGTAGCGGCTAATGCAGTCCCAAGCCTCTGAACATTGCGAGCCTTTTCCCATACGCCAAAAATCGTCAGCATTGCCGTAACGTTCAAAAATAAATTCGTCACCAACATTATAAAATGGACAAGCTCCGGCATTAGGATCAGCAATGTATTTTTCTTGCAGATCAGGATAAAGTTTTTTGTCAATTACTGTTACTTTGCATTTGTGTTGCATTTCTATCTCTCCTAAAAAATAATTCGGAATTCGGAATTCGGAATTAAGAATTAATTTATTAATTCCACTTGTTACCTAATTAAAAATTGATTGGAGTATCAAATTTATTCAAGATAAATTTTATCTGGTGAAATTTTCTGTGATACATTTTCAAAAGTTCAAGCATTGCATCTTTCGGGATAAATTTATTAAAACTGAAGTCATCAAGTTTTTGCGCCTCAAATGATTTAAAACCTGCCGCCGAAACTGCACTTTCAAAAAGTTCAAAAGCCTTGTCAAGATCACGATAAACACCTTCACCGTTAAGATACATTTTGCCTAAGAGTTCTAACGCCTCTGAAATTTCTTCGCTGACAACAAATTTATCGTATTGCTCAATTCTTTTATTCCATTCATCAACGACCATTTGAAAATATTTCGCCGATTCAATCCAATTTTGTTCAACGCCGGAACTATCATAATAAAGTTTTCCGATCATTATAGCGTAATGAATATTTCCTCTGTCAACGAGTTTTTTACACCATTTCAATTTAGCAGCATTATCAAGATCACCGTGATAAATTATTTGACGGATTTTTGTCCAAACATAAGCCTTGACACTCAAAACATTTCTAGACAAATTCGGATTAGTCTCGTCAATAATCGTCAAAAGCCATTGCAAAGTCTGTTCACTGTTCGGAAGTTTTGCAACCGTCAATCTAAAATTCTGCTTGTCTTCATAATCGTTTGAATGAGTCAATCTCAACATTTCATCTGCATCAGTAAAAATTACACTGTTGCAAGTTATTTCTTCATCTTCGTCTTGATCATTTTCAAGATCACAATCAGCTAACAAAATTTCAGCCTTCTGATCGTCCTTCTCAACGCCGCGACCATCAAGAAATTTTCTGCCGAGACTTCGACGAGCCGGAATATTTTCATAATCAACAACGGCAACATTAAAATATTCAGCGGCAATTTTATAATCACGCTCAACGCCTTCACCGTGCTCATACATTTCACCGAGTGCATTTTTAATATTGCCGATCATCTCATTATCACTTTGATCGAATTTATCAATGTTTTTATTAATATATTCGTCAGCTTGCTTATACCACTTGAAAGCCTCAGCCGCTGATTGATCGACTTCAACGCCGTTTCGATACGCCTCAGCAACTTGAATCATTGCGGCTAAATCGTCAACTTTCGCCGCTTGCAATTTTAATTTAAATTCTTCAGTCATTTTAATTTGTCTCACAAATGTTTCTTACGTGCTCACGAAGTCGTTCAACGCCTTTTGCAACGTCTTCATTCATCGGCAGCGCATCAACTATCTGTTCAATATATCCACGTTCAACAATTTTTTTCATTGTCCAGGAAAAATTTACATCATAAAGCCACATTAAACGAACAATCTTCCGATCGCCATTCGTGCGAATTTCTCTATAGTCAACTTGTTCACCGGCAACAAATTTTTTTACAAAATCCGGACTGATCTCTGCACGTTCCTTGCCTTTAATAAACTTCGGCATTTTGTCAGCATTTTCTTGTGCAAGATAAGGCTGAAGGACTCTGTAAATGTCTAACTTGTCAGCGTCACGAATAATTTTTGCAAATAAAATTTTTCTTTCGTCATCAGTCGGTTCAATAATTTTTTTATTATGATTCTTGATAGCAAAGTGAATCAGATCATTATCAGCGTCAGAAATTTCTTTGAAAAAATCCAACTCATCAATCACTTTCAAACCTAAATCAGCGTGATCCTCACTGTCTGCATCGTTAAAAGTTTTATAAATGCTATACTGTCGAAAGCGTCCGACATCGTGAAACAATCCAATGATCTCAGCAAGTTCAGTATCGTGTTCATTGAGTTTAAGAAATTTTGCAAGTTCGATCGAATTTGTTGTAACGTAACCTGTATGAGTCTCTTTAATCGTAATTCCAAGCTGTACTTCTTCATCATCTGAATAAAATGATCTCATATAATCGCTCATCCATTTATGCATTCGCTTTAAAAGTTCTTTCAAAAAATTCACCTCAGCAATTAAATTTTGATTATTATACTACTAAAAAAATTTTTTGCATAGATTTTAAATTCATAAATCATCACAAAAAAATCCGCTGATCGATTGTGATCAACGGAAATTTTTTTGTCTAAAATTATTTTTAAAATTTTTCGTCGTGAATTTTTCTATAATCAAGTGAGTTAATGTCGTGAGGTTTAGGCATTCTTTCAAGGTTACCGATCGAAAGGATCGCTTGACAAAGATAATTTTCCGGGATATTTAAAAGTTCACGGATAAAAATTTCGCTGTCTTTCCAATCTTCAGAAGTCCGAAGTCTTAATTGAATCCAGCAACTGCCGAGACCTAACGAAGTCGCCATCAAGTGCATATTCATCATTGCGATCGCTGAATCTTCAATGACAGTATCAGACTTATCACGATCGGCAATTACAACGATGGCACACGAGGCATTATTAAGCATTTTAGCAACACCAACGCGGCAATGTGTCATTTGATCAAGCATTCGGCGATCTCTCACGACAATAAATTCACAAGGATATTTTGAGTGACCGCTTGGACTTAAAAGCGCAGCAGTTACAATATCTTTGATCTGATCTTCAGTTACAGGTTCAGAAGAATATTTTCTGACACTGCGACGGTTGACCATCAATTCTAATAAATCATTCATTAAAGTCGGCGCGAGAAACTCCTGATTTTAATCAGGAGAGGAAAGCGCCCTTTCCTCCTTTACAATTAGATTTTTGTTTGCTATAATTTGTTTAGTTCTTTGAAAAGTTGAGATATGAGGTTGTCAACTCGTGCT
>JAFUZV010000101.1 GCA_017476425.1 Selenomonadaceae bacterium | reverse complement strand
TTTTCAACCACAACAAATGAATCAGTCGAATCAATCTAATCAGCCTCAACAATTTAATAATCAATCACAGCCTCAAGCAATGAATCAAAATAATTATCAGCAACAACAACCGCAACAAATGAATCAGCCTAATCAACCTAATCAGCCACAGCAATTTAATAATCAATCACAACCTCAACAAACGAATCAAAATAATTATCAGCAACAACAACCGCAACAAATGAATCAGCCTAATCAACCTAATCAACCACAACAATTTAATAATCAATCACAACCTCAACAGACAAATCAAAATAATTTTCAACCACAACAACCGCAACAAATGAATCAACCTAATCAACCTAATCAACCACAACAATTTAATAATCAATCACAGTCTCAACAAATGAATCAAAATTATCAATCTCAACAACCTAATCAGCCGAATCAATCACCGAATCAAAGTCAAATGTTCGATAGTCAAAATCTGCAAGCTCAACAACAACAATTTAGTCAGAAATTACAGGCGCAACTTGATAAGTTAGAACAAGGTGACGATTTCCTTGCTAAACAGCAGCAACTCAAATTAGACTTGCAAGCGGCAAAAACAATTTTATTAAAACAACCTATGCAGAATACGCCGCAAACGTTAAACACAATGAGAGACGTTGCACAATTTTTGATGAAAAATACTGAATTGACACCACGAGATCAAGAGACACTTCAAAATTTCGTAAACAACAAGCAAGAAGTATTAAGCGAAGGCGAAGCAAGACACTTACAAAATTTATTGCGACTTTGTCAGCAAAATGTCCCGATCACTGTTCAACAAGCAGCGATACAACAAAAATTGCCTGATTTGCCAAGACTTTGGGCTTTTATGCAACTTTGTGATATGGCTTCACTCACTTCAAAACTTTCTGCTAAGGCTTTCAAGCGTGCCGGTCGTGACGTTGCAGAGTTCGCAAATGCAATGCGTCAATCTATGGGCGGCGAAAATTCTGCTACTCAAAATGCGGCTCAAAGTCAACGATCTTTGCAAATGATGATGCCGCTTTATATCGGCGATAACGAAAATTCTTATCCAACTTATTTACACGTTTATGACGAGAATGAGAAGGATAAAGAGACCGGTGAAGACAAAAAAGAAACTTGGCTGAGAATTTGCGTTTTGACTGATCATATCGGTGCAGTTGAATTGACATTTAGAATGTATGAAAGCAATCAACTTGATATGAGATTTTATTTTTCAGAAAGATCCATTGCGAATGAATTTAAAACTTACATTCCGGCGATCAAAGATAAGTTGAAAGAAACAACCTTAAATGTTGGTGAAGTTAGAATCGGCAGTGTTGGTGGAAGAATGGAAAGTGCAGAAGTTGATGAAAGTTTAATGCAAAATTAATTCATTTATTTTTCATATTAGTCTTGACGAATGATTTTTGAGATCGTATAATATAAGGAAAGTAGAATAATTTTAGAATCTGCGGTGGGGAATGCATTATGGATAATGTAAATACGCCTAATCAACAGCAAGAAGATGCAACGGATAAAAAAGCGGTTGCGCTGAAATATAATCAAGGTGTTGATCGAGCACCGAGAGTTATCGCTAAAGGTCGTGGACACGTTGCGGAGCATATTCTTGCGGCTGCTCAGAAAAATACTATTCCGGTTTATCAAAATAAGGCTTTAGTTAATATGCTAATGGCTCTTGAAATCGATCGTGAAATTCCGCCGGAACTTTATAAGGCAATCGCTGAAGTTATGGCGTATGTCTACAGAATGGATGCGTCCAAAGGCAGAGAAGAAAGATTTAATCAACTTGCAGATATGCGCCGAAAGAATCGAAGATAATTTTTTGATTTTGATCGATAATAAAATTTTTGAAAATAAAAAACCGTCAACACTTTCAACAGTGAGACGGTTAATTTTTTTATATCGAACGAAAATTATTTTACATCAACAACAATATCAGCGTCATTCTTGTTAGCAACGATCGTTATTCCGTTGCTGGTAAGAATTTGAATGATCGCTTTGCCGAGTTCCGAATCAGCATTTGAAACAGCAGCAGTCTTACTCTTTAAAGATTCGTCAACGCCTTCAAGGATCGAAATTTCATCACCGACTTGAATTTTTGGAATAGGTTTATCTTCAACGTGAATACTTCCTTCAAGAAGTTCACCTTTGCCGCCGTCGAATTTAACAACGACGTGACCGAGATTCTTTAAATTATTTTGAACGTCATTACCAACTTTGATAACTTTAAATTCAGTGTCGACGATTTTAAAAATGTTTCCAGGTTTAATGATGTCATTGATCTGATTGCCGCTGTGAAGAACAGAAATGTCACGAAGTTCCGGCAAAACCATTGAATCATCAAACATAACAAGCATTTTGCCGGCACTAAGGAAACTTGCAACTTGTCCGCCGACACCAACTACTTTTGTCTTATAATAAGTTTTCGCCATCAATTTACCCTCCTAAATTACAAAGCAAAAATTTTTAGAAAATTTAGTTCTTGAGATTTTCTTTTGTTATTCGTCGACGGTTTAAATTAATCCTTCTGAATTATTATAAAAAAATTTTTTTGATCAACGAGCAGAGAAATTTTTAAACATATCATTAAAATGAATGAGAATGATTGTAATTGCAGGATAGTTTTAATCAGCGGCGAATATAATTTTAATGCAGAATTAAGAATTAAGAATGAAGAATGAGGTCTAAGGGCTGAAGGCTAAGGGCTAAATAATTCTGCATTCTGCATTCTTCATTCTAAATTAGTAAAGGAAAGGCGATAATGTTTACACACATAACGCAGTCACCATATGAAACGGTAAAATTAGCGGAAAAAGTTGCACAGAGGATTAGAGAAGGCACAGTTGTTTGTCTTGAAGGTGATCTTGGTGCAGGCAAAACTCTTTTTGTTCAGAGTATGGCGAGGACTCTGGGAGTACAAGGTGAAGTTACAAGTCCGACGTTTAATCTGATGAATATTTACGAAGGATTTTGTCCGATTGTTCATTTTGATCTTTATCGATTGACGACAGAAGAAGAACTTGAAGACATAGGATTTTATGAGTATACAGATTTTCCTGAAGGAATTGTCTTTATTGAATGGGCTGAAAAATTTCCGGAGGCTTTGCCGGAGAATTATGTACTTATAAAAATCGAACGGATCAAAGATTCAAGAAATATGCGGCGAATTGATTTTGATTGCGTCGGAGAAGAACACGAGGATTTTTTAAATGAACTTGAAGAATTTGTGCATAGCGGCGATTGAAACGTCAACAAATGCAGCGAGTGCAGCGATCTGCAACGGCGATAAATTCACTGAAATAATTCAAGACTCAAAGTTAACTCATTCAGAAACTTTACTGCCGCAATTCAAAGAAGTTTTGAAAATGTCTAACGTCAAGCGAGAAATGATCGACGCGATCGCAGTCAGCATAGGTCCCGGATCGTTTACCGGTTTAAGAATCGGACTTGCAACGGCTAAAGCTCTTTCATATGCTTGGCAAGTTAAAATTATTGGCGTTTCGACTCTGCAAGCCTTAGCATATCATTTTCCATATTCAAAAGTTATGGCTATGATTGACGCACAAAAAAATAGGGCTTATGTCCAGATATTCGATCGACTTGCTCCGATCACGGAGATTGAAATTTTGAGTATTGACGAGGCGATCAACAAGGCGGCTGATTTTGATGAAATGATCATTTGCGGTGATGTCAGCAATAAAATTAAATCATTGCCGGAGAATGTTAAAATTGCGCCGTTGAATATGAGAATACCTCGTGCGATCAATGTTGCGCTTTGTGGTCGTGAAATTTTGGCAAGCGGTAAAGTTGATAACGTGATGAATATTGAACCGCTTTATATTCGACGTTCTGAAGCTGAAGTTTTATGGGAAAAGCGGAATAATAATTCGGAATGCGTAATTCGGAATTAGGAATTAATTATGAATGCGGAATGTTAAATGAAAAATTATCAAGTTAAATATAGATTAATGAAACTTGCCGATCTTGATGAAGTGTTAGCGATTGAAGAAAAAAGTTTTAATGATCCGTGGTCACGTGATTATTTTGAATATGAAATAACCTCAGATTATTTTGTTTACTTAGTCGGAACGATCGAAGATAAAATTATTGCTTATATCGGCGCAAATTTATTTTATGGAACTATGGAAGTTGTAAATTTAGCGGTTGAACCGAAAATGAGACGCTGCGGAATCGGCGAAGAAATTTTTAAAACTTTTATCGACGGCTTGAAAACTTCAAAGGTGACTAATGAATTATGGCTGCACGTTAGAAAATCAAATTTAGCGGCGATCAAGTTGTATGAAAAATTAGGCTTTGATCACGTGGCAACGGAAAAAAATTATTATTATGATGAAGATGCTTTAGTTATGAGGAAAAAATTTTGACTGAAAATTTAATTGAATTTCGATTGATGAAACAATCTGACGCTGAAAATATAGCGGCGATTGAAGAAATGACTTTTGCAATGCCTTGGTCAAGAAATGATTTTTGGAAAGAGGCTATCAACGACAATGCAATTTATGTTGTTGGTGTGCTTGACAATAAAGTTATTGCTTATGGCGGCGTTTGGGTGTCATTTGAAGAAGCACAAGTTACAAATATCGCCGTTCATCCTGATTATCGCAGTCAAGGCATCGGCACAAAATTATTTTCAAGATTGATCGAAGAGATCAAAAAGCGTGGTGTTACAGCCTTAACTCTTGAAGTCAGACCGTCTAATGAGGCGGCTTTAAAACTCTACGAAAAATTTAATTTAAAAAGCGTTGGTCGTCGAAAAGGTTATTATCTTGACAATGGTGAAGACGCTTTGATAATGTGGAACACAAAAATTTAATTCGGAATGCGGAATGAGAAATTCGGAATTAAAAAATAAACAGGAAATTATGATGAAAAAAATTTGTATAATGCACCAGGCAAGTATCGGCGATACTTTGATGGCGACACCGGTTTATCGTGCGATCAAAGAATGTTATCCAGATTGTGAAGTTGTTGCTGTAACTTCGCCGGTTGGTTATGAACTTTTATATGGAAATCCTCATATTGATCTATTGTTGTCTTATAAAAAAGGCGACGATATTATCAATATTATTAAAAGTATATGGCGATCAGATGCGGCGGTGGTTTTTGATTATCATTATCGAAACGCTTTTTATGCTTTTCTTGCAATGATACCTAAACGAATCGGCTATGGAAAAGATTTTATCAATGTCAGAATGAAAGATGAGCCGCTTGAAATGTTTGAGCCGCTGAAATATTTAGCAGTTGTTAAACAATTAGGCATTCAGACTGAAGATTTATCATTGACGCGTCCATTTGTATCTGATCAAGAGAAAGAACATATTACAAAAATTTGTAACTCGATCAAAAAACCGGATCAGAAATTAATTTTGATCGTGCCTTATTCAATGTCGACAGTTAAAGATTGGTCAGTTGAAAAATATCGTGAGATTATCAAACGCTTGCAAGAAAATAATTGTGCCGTTGCAATGACAGGCGGAATTGAACAATTTGAAGATATACGAAAAGAATTTCCTAACGTTGCTAATCTTGCCGGCAAAGTCAATTTGAGAGAATCAGCAGAATTAATTTCACAAGTCGATCTGCAAATTTGCGGTTGTACAGCACTTTTACACGTCTGTTCAACGACTGATACACCGGCAGTTGCGATCTATGGTCCAACATTGCCGGAACAATGGGCACCAAGAAAAAATTGCACAGTGATAACTCATCGTTTTCCGTGTTCACCGTGTTATAACATTCCTGGTAAACCTGTTTGTCAAAATAATAAATGCTTGCAAGATATTTCCGTTGATGAAGTCTGGCAAGCCATTCAAAAAATTATTTTTAAATAACTTTCTCGGCGTTTAATCGTGAGGAATAAATTATGAGATTTAAAATAACTTATGAAGAATTAATGTATCGTTTATCAGTATTCTTTATATTTGCAGTTAATCTTTCAACGGCGGCGACAAGCTGCGCAGTTGGATTAATTACGGCAGGAATTTTGTATCACGCTTTCAAGACTAAGCAATTACCAAAAATCGATCGAAATATCGGTTATTTATTTTTGATCTATTTTATCTTACAAATAATAATCGCCGCATTGTCAATATTTCCACAAATGAGTTTTAGAGAAGTCGTCGGAGAAATTCACCGCTGTTTTCCGCTATTCTTTGCAATGTTGTTTCTAAAGACTCAACGACATTTGAAAGGCGTATTGATCGCTTTTATTCTATCGGTATTCATCAATAACATTTGCGGCGCAGTTCAATATTTTATTCTTCACTTCGATCGAGCTTATGCTTTTGCACATACACCAACATTTTATGCGTCATTCTTATTAATGCAAATACCTTTGTTAATCTGGATCACAACTTTAAAATTTATGCCGACGTGGACTAAAAATTTTTCAGCATTCTTGACGATCTTTTCAGTGTTAATGTTGATCTTGTCAGTAACTCGTGGAGCTTGGCTTGCATTTATAATTGTCTGCATAACTTTAATAGTGATCGACTCACAACGAAGACAAAAAGCAGTAAAATATTTCGTAACGGGTTTAGCACTTTCATTGATCGTTATCGTAATTTCACCAACATTGCAAGCAAGAGCCGTGACGTTATGGAATCCACATTTTACAAGTAACAGCGAAAGATTATTAATGTGGCAATCTTCTTTAGATATGATAAAAGATTTTCCAATTCACGGCGTTGGTCAAAAAGTTTTTCAGCTTGCATACAATTTCAAATATATTTCGCCATTAGCTCAAGAACGTCCGCCGGACGGAATACTTGAAAAAGGTCATTCACATCCTCACAATAATATTTTATGTGTAACTTCAGAAGGCGGCTTGATCGGTTTAATTGCCTTCGTAATGCTACACGGATATTTTTTCAAAAGATTGTATTCACTTTACAAGATCGAAAGCGATAAAATGATCTTGTCAAGCGGCTTGATAGGATTTTTGATCCTGCTCGGTCTTCAACTCGAAGGCTTAACAGATACAAATATGAATCAAGTTCCTATTATGCGTGAATACTGGTTTTTGATCGGTATGCTATTAATCTCCGGCAAAATAATTAATTCAAATAAAAGTATATAAAAAATCCGCTGATCATTTTCGATCAACGGAAATTTTTTTATTTAAATCGTTTCTAAACTTTCAACGAAAAAATTTTTTACACGACAGACGCTACAATATCTTGAGCTTCTTTCTGAATTTGTTTCAAATGATCTTCACTGACGAAACTTTCAGCGTAAACTTTGCACATATCTTCAGTTCCAGAAGGACGAGCTGCAAACCAGCCTTTATCAGTTACAACTTTCAAGCCGCCGATTGATGCGCCATTGCCCGGAGCTTTCGTAAGTTTAGCAGTGATCTTATCACCGGCAAGTGTATCAGCCTTGAGATTTTCTGGTGAAAGTTTTCCGAGAGCGGCTTTTTGTTCCGGCGTTGCAGGCGTATCTTTTCTTGCATAGTAACTAACGCCATATTTGTCAGTAAGTTCTTTGTGATGCTGCGAAGGATTTTTACCGGTTTTAGCAGTAATTTCGATCGCAAGAAGATCCATAATGATACCGTCTTTGTCAGTCGTCCAAACAGAACCATCTTTGCAAAGGAATGATGCACCTGCGGACTCTTCGCCGCCAAAGCCCATTGATCCGTCAAGTAAGCCATCAACGAACCATTTGAAACCAACAGGAACTTCACAGACTTTGCGATTGATACCTTTACCAACGTAGTCGATCAGTGAGCTTGAAACTAATGTCTTGCCGATCATTGCATCTTTGCTCCAGCCTTCACGATGTGTAAAGAGATAATTAATTGCAACTGCAAGATAATGATTCGGATTCATTAAACCTTGAGGCGTTACGATACCGTGACGATCGTAATCAGTGTCGTTACCAAAAGCAATATCATATTCATCTTTCATCTTGATCAAATTCGCCATTGCCCAAGGTGAAGAACAATCCATTCTGATCTTGCCGTCGTGATCTTTCGGCATAAATTTAAATGTATAATCAATGTAAGGATTAACAACAGTGAGATTTTTAATTCCGTAAATTTCAGCGATAATATCCCAGTAGAAAATACCTGATCCGCCGAGAGGATCAGCACCGATTTTCAAGCCGGAATTTGCGATCGCTTCCATATCGACAACTTTCTCAAGTGCCTTAACGTAAGGCATAGCATAATCAAAGAAATGCACATTATCCTGCTTGAGAGCTTTCTCAAAAGATACACGTTTAATTTTGCCGATGCCTTCTTTGATGAGTTCATTAGCACGATTTTGAATTATATCAGTTGCTTCTTTGCTTGCAGGTCCGCCGCTCGTCGGATCGTATTTGATACCGCCGTCAGTCGGTGGATTATGTGAAGGAGTAATAACCATACCGTCAGCTTGATATGATTTATTTTTAGGATTATGATTGTGTTCCAGAATTGCACGAGAAACAACCGGAGTCGGAACCGGATCAAAATCATTCGACAAAATCAATTCCACGCCGTTAGCCGCTAAAACTTCAACGCAACTTCTAAGAGCCGGTTCGGAAAGTGCATGAGTATCTGCGCCGATATAAAGCGGACCGGTTACGCCTTCTTTAGTACGATGTTCCACGACAGCCTGAGCGATTGCAACAATGTGTTCTTCGTTAAAGCTGTTTTTTGCACTGCTGCCTCTGTGTCCTGAAGTACCAAAAGCAACTTTGTTAGTCTTGTCGTCAATATTCGGTTTAAGCGTGTAATAATCGCTAATCAAAGCCGGAATGTTGACAATCTCACGGTTGAGGTCTTTCGTTTTGCCCATTAAAAAATTACCTCCGATCATAATAACATTATTAATTCATTTCACGACGAAAAATTTTTTGAATGTCGTGTTACTTGACGATCAAAAATTCTTTCAAAAATATTTTCTGATAATTTTATCAATTTGTTGTATTGTATTCTTTTTATTCTCGTTTGTCAATAGAAAAAGCGCGATTAATCACAACTCTTAACGTTGAGAAATTTTTTCGCGCTTAAAAAATTTTTTTTATTGAAGATTTAATTTCTTGCTGAAAACTTCGATCTTATAATCAAGACGATCGATCGTTGCTTGAAGATGATCCATTTTATCGACTAATTTCTTTTTTTGATCTATCAAAATTTCCATTCGACGAGTAGCATTTTTATCTTGTTGTTGAAGATTAACAAATTCAATCAATGCTTCGATCTCAACACCTGCCATTCTCATACATTTAACAAATTCAACCCAACCGCAAGACTTTTCGTCATAATCTCTTATACCATTCTTTTGACGCGGCACAGGCGGAATTAAACCGATTCTCTCATAATAACGCAATGTGTCCGTCGTCAAGCCGTACTTTTCACTTACTTCGCTTATCGTCATTCAACAAGCCTCCAAATAAAATATTTCTTTAAAAATAGTATCAGCTTAAGTTGACTATAAGTCAAGCATAAAAATAAAATCTTGACATTGAGTCAACACTATAATATAAAATGTATAATGATTTTTTAGGAGATGATTTTTTATGGCAATGTCACTTTTGAATAATTCGGATGCGATGTTGTCACTTGGTGAACTTAACAAGAATATCACTAAAGTTGGCAAAGCACTTGCAAAGGTTTCAAGTGGTCAAAGGATTGTCGGTGCATCAGATGATACTGCAACATTTGCGATCAGTGAAAAAAATGCGTGAACAACTTAGAAGTCTGGAGCAAGACATTCAAAACGTACAAAATGGATCATCAATGTTGAGAACTGCACACGGTGGAATTGAAAACATTGTTGAAGAATTGCGATCGCTTAAGGAACTTGCGATTAATGCGGCGAATGATTCAAATACTGATAAGGATCGCGAAATAATTCAAAAAGAATTTGATCAACGGCGTGCAACGATTGACGAGATCGCTCAGTGGACAACTTACAATACAAAGCCTTTGCTTGATGGTTCTTATGCAATCACACGACCGATTAACACTATAGGTGATTCGATGAATAAATATTCAGAAGGTTTTTCTGTAGGATCGCCTAATTGCTCAAAAACAAATAGCCGTTATACTGGCTATGGTTTAACAGCAGATGTTGCATTTAGTGGCAATGGTAATACTTGGGATGATACTCCTTTTGTAGATGGTCTTCAATGGTCAAATGGTACAGATTTAAGTATTTATGAAGATATAGCTGTAAAAATGGATTTTTCAAAAGTTCCAATGAATAGCTCATTGCATAATGGTGGTTTTAGTATTTTGTGTGGTGGTTGTTCTCAATTTGTAAATATTCAATTTGATAGTACTATTAATTCATCTCAATCAAGTAGAAGTAGAATGCCCGATGGTTCAGATCAACCTATCAATTACAAAATTGGTATTGCAGGTGTCTCTGATATGGGACAATTAGCTGAAGCTATTTTTGATGGTGTAAAGGCTATTGACGGCTCACGATATAGAATCAATTCAAACGGTGCTGAAATATTGATGCTTGATCTTAATCACAATGTTAATCTTATGAAAAGGAACGGTACATATTACATAACTAAAAATGCTTCACCTCAGCTTTGTGTTTATAACTCTTTGATTAAAGAAAGTGGTGATGGCGATGATATTCAAAGACCGCTTACAATTCATCATGGTACAAAGGCAAATCAAAGGACGAATTTTTATATAAATGATATGCACTGTAAATCACTTGGAATTAACGCCGCCGACGTTACAACAAGAGAAAATGCAACTTCATCAATAAGTATTATTGATAATGCTATAGAATATGCTTTAGGTGAAGCAACATATATGGGAGCATATCTTCAACAATTAGAATATATGGAATCAAATGTAACCACTCAAGAAGAAAATACTCAAGCTGCAGAATCAACAATGCGTGATGCAGATATGGCGAAAGAAATGACTGAATACACTAAGCAAAATGTTTTAAGTCAAGCAGCGCAGTCAATGTTAGCACAAGCAAATCAAAACCTTAGTAGCGTTTTAAGTCTTTTGCAATAATTATTAATGTGCAATAACAAATTTGTAATGGATAATGAAGAGTGAGGCTTCTTAATTGTCCATTACACATTACCCATTACCCATTAAAAAGAAGGTGATATTTATTGAATGAAAAAAATTTTCGTGAACTCTTGCAAAATTATAAATCCGGAAATGTTGACGAGGAAGAAATAATTTCAGCGGTTAAAAACTTTTCAAGATCGGCGGTTGAAGATGTCGGCTTTGCAGAGATCGATCATTATCGTGAATTGCGTCAAGGATTCCCTGAAGTGATTTACGCCGCAGGCAAGACTAAGGAACAAGTTGCAATGATAATGAAGTCGCTTTATGAGCGCAGTGAAGGAAATTTGATGGCGACCCGTGCAAGTGCAGATCAATTCAATTACGTTTCTAAAAATTTATCAGCGGCGAAATATGACGAAGTCGCTAAAATTATTTACATCGATCGCAATAAAAAAATCGTTCGTGATCCTAATCGAACGATCTTAATTTTGACTGCCGGAACCAGTGATATACCTGTTGCAGAAGAGGCAAGATTGACGGCTTATCTTTGGGGCAATGAAGTTAAAACTCATTACGATTGCGGAGTCGCCGGGATTCATAGACTTTTTAAACATATTGACGACATTGAAAGTGCAAACGTTATAATTGTTGTTGCAGGTATGGAAGGAGCACTTGCAAGTGTTGTCGGCGGCTTGACTGATAAGCCGGTGATCGCTGTGCCGACAAGCGTAGGTTATGGTGCATCATTTAATGGTTTAGCGGCTCTTCTTGCAATGTTAAATTCTTGTGCATCAGGTGTTTCAGTTGTTAATATTGATAATGGTTTTGGCGCAGGAGTTTTAGCAAGCAAGATTAATAAAATTAATTCGGAGTTTGGAATGCAGAATTAGAAATTATAAACTGATCTTTAAACGAGAGGTGAAAAATTTTAATGAAAGCTATTTATTTAGATTGTATGAGTGGAATTAGTGGCAATATGTTTTTAGGTGCTTGCATTCAAATTGGAGTTCCTGCTAAATATCTTGCACAAGAGTTAGATAAATTAAATTTTAATGACGAATATGAATTAGAAATTAAAGACGTTAATAAAAATGGAATTTCAGCAGTCCACGTTAATGTTAAACTTTCCGATCATCATCACGATCACGAAGAAGATCATCACCACGATCACGATCATCACCATCATAGAAATATGAATGACATTAGAAAAATTATCAACAATTCAACGCTTTCTGACAAAATAAAAAAAGTTTCTCTGAATATTTTTGAGAAACTTGCTATTGCTGAAGGTAAAGTTCATAATAAACCTGCTGACGAAGTAAATTTTCACGAAGTCGGCGCAGTTGATTCGATCGTTGACATTGTCGGTTGTGCAATCTGCATTGATTATCTTGAGGTTGAAAAATTATTCGTTTCAAAAATAAATGTTGGCAGTGGTTTTGTTAATTGTGCACACGGATTAATGCCAGTGCCTGCGCCTGCGACTGCTGAACTTTTGAAAGGTTACATCACTTATCATAATGACATTGAGAAGGAATTAACAACACCAACGGGCGCAGCGATCATTTCAACACTTGCTGAGTACAGTGAAAATCATCCGCTTGAATTTACTGCTGAAAAAATTTCTTACGGTGCCGGCACTCACGATTTAAAAATTCCTAACGTCTTAAGGATTTATCTCGGCGAATATAAAGGAAATGCTGAAAGAAAAATTAAAATGCTTGAAACAAATATTGATGATATGAATCCACAAATTTATGGTTATCTTTTCGATCGTCTTCTTAATTCCGGTGCTCTTGACGTTTGGACGACCCCGATCAATATGAAAAAGAATCGTCCGGCTAATTTACTTTCAGTTTTAGTTGATGAAGAGCACGAAGACATTTGCACGAAAATTATTTTTGAAGAGACGACAACAATCGGCATTCGTGTGATTAATGTTGATCGACGTGTTGAAGCTGTTCGTCGAACGAGTAGAGTTTTAACTTCTTTTGGTGAAGTTCGTTGCAAAGTTAGTGCTTACGACGGTAAAATTATTTCGATCACGCCGGAATTTGAAGATTGCAAACGACTTGCTGAAGAGAAAAAAATTCCGTTTAAAGTTGTTTGGCAAGAAACACTTTCAAAACAAAACGATCGGTTAGGGTAAAATTAATGCAGAATTAAGAATGTAGAATTAAGAATTAGAAGAACGGTTTTCATTCTACATTCTGCATTCTACATTCTACATTAATTAAACAACGCTGCTGCAAATTCTTCTGAATTAAATGGTCGCAGATCGTTTAAACCTTCACCGACTCCGATCCATTTAACCGGTATTGACATTTCTGATTTGATCGCAATGATCACTCCGCCTTTTGCCGAGCCGTCTAACTTCGTCAAAACTATTCCGCTGATCGGTGCGGCTTTAGTGAAAAGTTCAACCTGCGATAAAGCATTTTGCCCGGTAGTTGCATCAATTACTAATAATGTTTCATGCGGTGCGCCGTGAATTCCTTTACCTAAGACGCGATTTATTTTTTTGAGTTCTTCCATCAAATTAAATTTGTTTTGTAAACGCCCAGCGGTATCGACGATCAAAATATCAAAGTCACGAGCTTTAGCGGCTTTTGCTGCGTCAAGTGCAACTGATGACGGATCTGATCCTTCGTCGTGTTTAATCAATGTTGCACCTGTTCGACGTGACCATACTTCGAGTTGATCGATCGCCGCCGCTCTGAATGTATCTGCCGCTGCTAACATTACTGATTTATTCAGCGATCGATAGTACGCCGCTAATTTTCCGATCGTTGTCGTTTTGCCTGCACCATTTACGCCCGTTACTAAAATTACAAATGGTTTCGTATTTTCCGGCGATTGTTCATTCGGCTCTTCGGATTGTGTTAAGATGTTGCTGATTTCTTTTTGCAAGAATGGTTTTAAATCTTCAGGTGTATTGATAATTTTCTTTCGGATTCCTTTTCTCACGGCGATCATTAATTTTTCTGTCGTCGTCGGTCCTACGTCTGATAATATTAATGTCTCTTCTAAATCATCAAGGAAATTTTGATCTATGTCGGAATAGCCGACGATCAATTTGTCGAGCTTCGTCGTTAAATTTTCTCTCGTTTGTGTTAAACTCTCTTTCAACTTCTCAAAAAAATTCATAATTAAAAATCTCCTAAATTAAAAATACGTTTTATTGCAAGTGCTACGCCATCGTGATCATTATCAGCCGTGACATAATCAGCAATTTGTTTGATCTCTTCGTCAGCATTTCCCATTGCTACAGAATATCCAACTGTTTGAAGAATTTCAAGATCATTCGGCGCATCACCGATCGCTACGGTGTCTTTTATGTCAATGTTAAGAATTTTACAAAGTTCAATCAATCCTGAGGCTTTTGTCACATTCAGCGGCGAAGCCTCAATATTATTTGCCTCTGCAAAAACAATTTGAAGTCCGCTATTTTTGAGGCGTTCAACGTTTCGATCTCTTGACTCAATCGATCTGTGATACAAATTAATTTTCATTACGTCTTCTTTATGATCTATAGCATATTTTTTCAGATCGTCACTACGGACGCAAATTCTATTAAACATATCATAATAAACGCCCATTCCAAAATCAGAAATATTTTCAATGTCCTGCGGCTTGGCTACTGAATTTTTAATCGTCAAAAGATGAACCATTGCATTCTCTTCTTCACCGATCTCAATCAATTTAATGCAGTCTTCAAAACTCACAGGATAAATTGAAATAGGTTTATCCGCAGCAAGATTATAAATCAAGCCGCCGCTAGTCAAAATAACGTAGTGCATATTTCTAAATTCATTTCGATAGTCACTTAATTCAGCCAGACAACGCCCGGAAGCAACGACTACTTCAACGCCGGATTTTAAAAGTTTATTAATCGCGTCGACAGTTTTAGGCGTGATTTTTTTTTGTGAATTTAAAGTAGTGCCGTCCATATCAAGAGCAAGCAATTTATACATTTTTAAGCCTCCATTTCAAGCGTATTTGAAAATCAGAATTGCCGCAGCGGCATTGACGTTAAGCGACTCAACATTTTTGATCGGAATTGTAATTTTTTTTGAAACGGTTAAAATTTTTTCACTAACTCCGCCGCCTTCATTGCCTAAGATCAAAGCCGCAGGTTTATTCATTTCAAAATTTCTATAATCAATGCCGGTAATGTGAGCCGCTACGAAATTTAAATTTGTCTTCAAAAATTCTTCTTCAGTCATTTCGATCAAATTTAAATGAAAGATCGATCCCATTGATGCACGAATTGATTTTTGATTGAACGGATCAGCAGAGCCTTCAATTAAAATAACGTCATTGAGATCAGCGGCTGAAGTACTGCGCAGAATTGCTCCAACATTATTAGGGTCTTGAATACGATCAAGGACGATCACAAGATCAGAAGTCAGTGGTTGAGACTTCGGAATTTTGCAGACAGCAATTTTTTTTTGTGGTGTCGTGAGTGAAGAAATTTTTTTAAATTCTCTTTCGCCGATCTCTTCAATCGTCAAAACAAATTCTAAAAAATTTTTCGGTATCTCGTCAACAAGTTTATCACCTTCAACGACGAATAAACCAAACTCATCACGATATTTTTTTAATTTTAGTTTGTTTAAAAGTTTTATTTTATTCATAACGTAATTATAATTGAAAAATTTTTTAATTACAAGCAACGAATGATCATAAAAAATTTTTTCAGCAAAATTTAATTGAGGTCAACAAAAAATTTTCTTTGATAAGTTCCGCACTTTCAAAACTATGTTATAATTATCTTCGAGGTGAAGTTTGATGAGAGCAATTATAATTTCATTGCTGATGATATTTTT
>JAFUZV010000100.1 GCA_017476425.1 Selenomonadaceae bacterium | reverse complement strand
TAATCACTTTGAAAAATTTTTCCGCTAACAAGATCAATGCAAGAGATGAAACCTTTCGGCAAAAATGATCCTGTGTCCATCATCAAAATTTTTCTATTGCGTCGCCATTGCGGTTTACAATCAGTAATTTTCAATGCCTCACTATTACTGCGCCAAACATTTTTATCAAAATTAAATCTGCCGTCAGGCGTATATTCAGATTCGTCATAATTCGGCATATATTCATTTTCCGGCTTAAGCATCTGTAGTGGCGTATGTCCACCGACAATTATAGTATCACCGTTATAAGTCATAAAAAATTTTTCTCGATACCACAACAAAGCCTCACCGGTCTGCTTATCAAGTGAATTTCTATAATCAACACCGGCGTGACAGAGAAAATAATTTTTGCCATTGATCGTAATTTGATAAAAGAGTTTACAACTAGAGACAAATTCTAAAATTCTTGCGACACAATTTTCATCGACTTTCATCCACTCATTAATAGCTTTTAAAGTTTCTCGACCACCATTACCCGGAAAAATCCAGCCGTAATTATCCTTGTCAAAAAAGTCAATCATCATTTGTTCGTGATTGCCAAGAAGACAAATTACATTAGGCTTTTTTGCCTCGTCAATGATAAATTTCAACACATTAATGGTTTCTTCGTTGCTTTCACCACGATCAATATAATCACCGAGAAAAATCAGCAAATCTTTTTCGTGATCAACATTTAATTTTTTGTAAAGCGAAATGAATTTTTTATAATGACTATGAATATCACCGACGACCAAAACACGATCATAATTCATAAAAATCAATCCTTCCGAAAAAATTTTTATAAAGAATTTCATATTTGTAGTTTATCACAAAAATCTTTTTTTGATCAGCAAAAAATTTTAATAGGTTAATTCAATTTATGAAGAAATGAAATTTTCTTGATTTTTAAACGCTACTATTATAAAATGATTGACGAATTTTAATTGAGAAAAAAATTTTTTTGTGAGGTGTTGAAAATGTTTAGTGAGGAACATAAATTAGCAGGCGTAGCTTATCCGAAAGGATTTACTGCGGCAGGCGTTAGAGCCGGTATTAAGAAGAATGGCAATTTAGATGTTGCAGTGATCTACTCTGATAAAATTGCTGACGTTGCCGGAGTTTTTACTCAAAATCAAGTTGCGGCTGCGCCGGTAAGAGTCAGCAAAGTTGTTGTTAAAACAGGTAAAGCACAAGCTGTTGTTGCTAATGCCGGTTGTGCGAATGCTTGCACAGGTGAGCAAGGTTTAAGAGATGCTGAAGAAATGTGCAAGATCGCCGCTAAAGAACTCAACTGTCGTGAAGACAATGTGATTGTTGCCTCAACAGGCGTTATTGGTGTAACTCTTCCGATGGATAAAATGGAAAACGGTATCAAAGCCGCCGTCAAGGAACTTTCAAAAGATGGCAGCGTTAATGCCGGTAATGCGATCATTACAACTGATACTTATTCAAAGTGCTGTGCTACTGAAATAACGATCGACGGTAAAGAAGTTCGTTTTGGTGTGATCGCTAAAGGATCAGGAATGATTCAACCGAATATGGCAACAATGCTTTGTTTCATTACAACTGATGCAGCTATTGATCAAAAACTTTTGCAAGAAGCGTTGAGTGAGATCACCGAAGTTACTTTTAATATGATCAGCGTTGACGGTGATATGTCAACTAATGATATGGTAACTGTTATGGCTAATGGTGAGGCAGGCAATAAAAAAATCGTCGAGAAGAATGACGACTACAAAATTTTTTATGATACGTTGAAAGAAATTTGCACGGAACTTTCAAAGAAAATTGCTGCTGACGGTGAAGGCGCAACGAAATTTTTAACAATTCACGTTCACGGCGCAGAATCTTTTGCAGATGCTAAGCAAGTTGGTATGAGTGTTGCAAAGTCGCCACTTGTTAAAACTGCTTTCTTCGGCGAAGACCCTAATTGGGGACGTGTAATTTGTGCAGTTGGTTATAGCGGAGTGAAAATCAGTCCGGAAAAGACAATTATTAAATTCGGTGATGTGCCGGTTTATGCTCATAGCGTTGGTGCTGAATTTGATATGGCGGAACTCAAAAAGGTTATGGAGCAGTCAGAAATTTTGATCGATATTGATCTTGGTGAAGGCAATGAAGAAGCAACTGTGTTCTCATGTGACCTTAGCTTCTTATACATTAAGATCAATGCAGACTACACAACGTGATTATATATGTTTAGTAGGTTTTAATTATGAAAAAGACTATTGGAATTTATATGCTAACTTGCACTGTTAATAATTATCGTTATGTCGGACAATCTAGAAATATTGAGCGAAGAATGGTACAGCATAAATTTCATTCTACTAATGAAAAAATGCAAAAAGACGTAGATTTATATGGATTTGATTCTTTTAAATTAGAGATTTTAGAAGAGTGTAGCATTGAAGAACTTAGCACAAAAGAACAAGAATATATTGATTTAATTAAGCCTGAGTATAATATGCTGTTGAATGGTTTTGTAAATACTCCAACTGAAGAAACTCGCAAAAAATTAAGTGAAGTACAACTGGGTCATCCAGTTTCAGAAGCAACACGAAAAAAGATTAGTCAATCACATATGGGCAAAACGGTATCTAACGAAACACGAGAAAAAATACGAAAAGCAATGATCGGAAGAAAATTTT
>JAFUZV010000099.1 GCA_017476425.1 Selenomonadaceae bacterium | reverse complement strand
GGCTAAAGCCGGCGGATTCCTAATTCAACGAGCACCGCCTTGCAATGTAGTTTGCTAAGATTGTCGGTCTTACACGCTCTCCAAAGGCGTTACTTCCCGTGTGCCCCACGGTAGTTATCTTTGTGAGTTTGGTTTTCTCTCCCACGTTTATTTTAATTCTTAATTGTTAAATTGTCAATTAAGAATTGCGGCTTATATCTATTACGCCGCTTTTTGATAAAAATGTTTTTTAAGCCAAAGGAACATGAGCCTAGTCATATTCATGCAGTTTATGGAGAATATCTCGGAGAGTTTAACGTAAAAACTTTAGAGATGTTACAAGGTGATTTGCCTAAAAGAGCACAAGGATTGATTAAAGAATGGATGCAAAAATATCAATCAGAATTGCAAAAAATGTGGGATGAACAAAAAATTTCTAAATTGCCGCCGCTTGAATAAATTTGGTGAGGTTTAAAAAAATGATCCCTAGAATAAAAAATTTGAAGCCTTTAGAAAATTATCTTTTGCGTGTAGAATTTGATGACGGAAAAATTGTTTTGTATGACGTGAAAGATGATATTGATAATATTCCTAGTTATATTGTTTTGAAAACTACTTACGGACTTTTTAATCAAGTGCAAATTGATAAAAGTCGAACTTGTATTTTTTGGAATGATGAAATTGATTTGCCTTCCGATGCAATTTATGAATATGGTAAACCTATAGAATTTGAGGAATAAAAAATTATGAGTAGGCTTAAAGATTTAATTGAGGAACTTTGTCCGCACGGCGTGGAATTTTTTCCTGTTGAAGGTTTAGTTTTACTTAATAACTACAAACAAGTTGGAGCAAATGAATTAGAAAAAATGATTGTAAACGGCGGCGATATTCCACTTTTGCCATCTTCACGTAATTATAATTGGTTCACTACAAAAGAAGTTGCAGGAAAATTTTTAAGTAATGGTGAAGTTTTTGTAATGGGTCGAGCACGACACGCAAATACAAAATATGTAAATGGTTTTTTCGTTTCGTCGAACAATATAATTATCGAATCAAATAACACAAAAAAAATAACGACCAGATTTTTATATCATTACTTAACTTCAAAAGTATCTGATTTTTATGTTGAAACTTCGACATATCCGAAATTCGATACAAATTTATTCAAAAAATTACTAATTCCTGTACCACCGATCGAAGTACAGAAAGAAATAGTTCGTATACTGGATAAATTTGCTGACGGTCAAACAGGACTAATAGACTTGCTTAAAGAAGAGCTTACGCTCCGAAAGAAACAATATGAATATTATCGTGATAAACTTTTGACGTTTGACGACGTGGAATTTAAAACGCTCGGTGAAATATTTTTATTGCGTAACGGCTATACACCTTCAAAGAAAAATGTAAAATTTTGGGAAGATGGAAAAATTGCTTGGTTCAGAATGGAAGACATTAGAGAAAATGGAAGAATTTTATTTGATTCAATTAGTCATATAACTCCAGAAGGTGTTAAAAGTGAATTATTTCCTGCTAATTCAATTATTGTATCGACTTCGGCAACTATTGGGGAACACGCTTTAATAAAGATAAAATCGTTAGCCAATCAAAGATTTACTTGTTTGATATTGAAAGATGAATTTAAGAAAAAATTTGATATAAAATTTTTATTCTATTATTGTTTCAAACTTGATGAATTTTGTTTATCTAATATAAAGACGGGACATTTTCCTGCAGTCGATATGAGCAAATTTATAAATTTTAAAATTCCAATTCCACCGCTTGACGAGCAAGAAAGAATTGTAAACATTTTAGACAGATTCGATAAACTTTGCAACGATCTTTCTGAAGGCTTGCCTGCTGAAATTAAATTCCGTCAACAGCAATATGAATATTATCGCGATAAACTTTTAACATTTGACAAATTAAATGTTAATTTTAAATAATTGAAGGTATGAGTATGATTAATAAAGTTGAAATTTTAGGCGTTAATGTTGACTCATTAACAATGCAAGAAGCGATCGATCGTATTGAAAAATTTTATGACGACGGCAAAGCACATTTAATAGCGACGGCGAATGCAGAAATGTTAATGAGAGCAACTCACGACGAAGAATTGAAAAAAATTTTAAACTCTGCTGATCTTGTTGTGCCTGACGGTGCAGGAACAGTTTGGGCAGCTCATCATTTAGGTTACGAAATGCCGGAACGTGTTGCAGGTTATGATCTTGCACAAGAGTTAATGAAACGATCACCGATCAAAAAACGTAGAATATATTTTTTCGGAAGTGCTCCGGGTGTTGCTGACAAAGCGAAATTGAAAGCTGAAGAACTTTATCCTGGAATAAAAATTGTTGGAACTCGCAACGGATTTTTCAGCGAATCAGACGAAGAAAAAATTATTTCGGAGATCAAAGCGGCTAAGCCTGATTTATTACTTGTTGCGCTTGGTGTACCTAAGCAAGAAAAATTTTTAGCAACTCACCTTGAAAAATTAAATGTGCCGGTATCGATCGGCGTTGGTGGAACATTCGACGTAATGGCGGGCGTAATGAAACGAGCACCGAAATGGATGCAGAGAGCAAAACTTGAATGGTTGTTTCGTGCACTTCTTCAGCCTAAACGTGCAGGACGATTGATCGCTTTGCCAAAATTTGTATTAAAAGTTCATTCTTCAAAACAAAAATCATAGACAAAACGATCTTGATAATGTAAAATAAATAATTATTTTAAAAATAAATTCCGCATTCCGAATTTCTAATTCCGAATTAAAAAGGTGGTGTTGTGATGAGCATTATTAGTGAAGGATATTATTTTATTGCAATAGCTTTGATCGTTGCTCTGATTGTTGGCATCGCCTTTAATCCATACGCAGCGATCTTTCCTGTAGTTTTGGCGATTTATTTTGCATACTTTTTTAGAAATCCAACGCGGCACATTCCGCCGGACGAATCGGCGATTGTTTCACCTGCTGATGGTACAGTTCAAGACGTTGTTCATCTTGACGACGACGAATTTGTCAAAGAGCCTTGCAATAAAGTGATAATTTTCTTGTCAGTGTTTGATGTGCACGTTAATAGAAGTCCGATCGCCGGTGAAATCAAAGTGCAAAAATATATCTGCGGACGTTTCAGACCGGCTTACAAAGATACAGTAGGCTTTGAAAATGAACGTCATTTGATCGGAATTGAAAACGATAAATTACGTGTTACAGTTACTCAGATCGCCGGAATTTTAGCACGTCGAATTGTCTCTTGGGTTACTCTTGATGATAAACTTGAAAAAGGTGAACTTTATGGCTTGATCCGTTTCGGTTCTTGCACTGAAATTGTTATGCCGGATAATGTTGAAGTTTTAGTTAAGAAAGGTCAAAAAGTTTTTGGCGGTGAGACGATCATAGGTAAAATAAAAAATTAATTTTATAGGAAGTGATTTTATGATCAAATTTCTGCTGAGTCTAATACTTGCTGCGCTGTTAATTAGTCCGTTGAAAGTTTCGGCACAAAGTCAAAATGTTGAGATCAACGGAGATCACGGAAAATTATCAGCAGTGATTCAACGCCCAGACAATCAGAAAAAATATCCGTTAGTAATTTTATTGCATGGCTTCACAGCGAATAAAGAACACGCTTTATTAAAAACTCTTGCTGATGATCTTGAGTCTGAAGGAATTGCAACGATCAGATTTGATTTCAACGGTCACGGTCAAAGCGAAGGAAATTTTCAAGATATGACGGTTTTGAATGAGATTGAAGACGCTAAAAAAGTTTATGATTATGTCAGCAAATTGTCTGAAGTAACTTCAATTTCAATCGCCGGACATTCTCAAGGCGGCGTTGTTACAAGTATGGTTGCCGGTGAACTCGGCACTGATAAAGTTAAGGCTATTGCTTTGATGGCTCCTGCGGCTGTTTTGCGTGAAGATGCACTGCGTGGAATGTTGCAAGGTGCTACTTATGATCCGATCAATCCACCAAAATATTTTGAATTGAATAGACCAGGTCGTGACAGTGTCAAAGTTGGTCGTGAATATATAAAAGTTGCGCAGACTTTGCCGATCTATGAAACTGCGATCGCTTATCAAGGTTCAGCCTGTTTAGTGCACGGTACTGGTGATATTGTTGTTCCTTATACTTATAGCCTTCGTTATGGTCGTATCTATGCAAATAGTGAATTGCATCTGCTGAAAAATTTTGATCACGGTTTCACGCAGGATATTGCTAAAACTGCTAAAATCGTTTCTGATTATTTTGTTAGACAACTGAAGGCTGAAAAATGAAATCAATAATTCCAAATGTATGCACATCATTAAATTTATTTTTCGGAATGTGTTCGATTTTGTCGACATATCACGGTGATTATTTTTACTCGTCGATATTTATTCTGATCGCTTTGATCGCTGATGGATTAGACGGACGAATTGCAAGAGCTTTGAATGCAGTCAGTGAAATGGGTAAGGAAATGGATTCACTTTGTGATCTCGGATCGTTCGGAATTGCTCCGGCGTTTTTAGCTTATTCATTCTGTCTTCATCAATTTGATAAACTCGGTCAAGTTGCGACGATTATCTTTGCACTTTGTGGAATGTGGCGGCTTGCAAGATTTAACGTCAGTACTTCGATTGTTCACGGCTTTTTTATGGGTCTTGCGATTCCTGCCGGTGGTTGCATTATCGCTTCGACAACGCTGTTATTCATTGCGCACGGTATTCAGCCGGAAAATTATGGCTTAGTTTATCCTGTTACAATTATTATAATCGGTTATTTAATGGTTAGTCACGTTCATTATCCGAATTTCAAAGGTGACGGTGCTGAAAAAATTTTTTTGTTCCCGAAAATTTTTGCTGTCGCAATGTTCGCAGCGATCGTTTATTTTGCTCGTGATTCGATCATTCAAGCGATTTTAACGGCGATCTTTTCAACTTATGCTGTTTTTGGTATTGTTAATTCACTTTTTGCGTTAATGAATCGTGAAGAGTAAATTTTTTTGATCAGAGAATAGGATTAATAATTTTGATCTTCATTCTCTGATTTTTTTCGATAAGAATTAACGATTCTGAATGCGTAATTAATTAGGAATTTTTTCAAGGAGATTGATTTTTAATTATGTCGATTGCAATTTTATCAATACCGCTAGGTATAATCTCAATAATAATTTTTATCTGGTCAATGAATGCTATGAGTGATAAACCTGCTAAAGGTAAGAAGAAAGATAATGATTCGTCGTTGATTGGAATAATTGCAAGCGTTGTTATATTCTTCGTAGCACTTGGAATTTATGACGGTAAAGAATCAACCGGCGATCTTTTCAGCAGTGATGAACCGTCACAAGAAAGAAGTTATCAAAGCGGCGGCGAATCGAAAAATAATTCTGATCGTGCACTTGAGGAACATAACAAAGAGGCTATGGAGAAAGCCGCTAAAAATTCCGGCAATGAAAGTGTTAATCTCAAAGATGCACAAGAGACAACGCGAGTTGATGGCGCAAGTCAAAATAAAAATCTTGAGGCTCAACAAAAGGCTTTTGAAAAATGGTATCTTCAATTAGATGCTAAACTTGAAACGATCGAAACAAGCAGATCAGCACTTTGGTCAGATAATTCAGCAACTAGCACTGAAAAATTATTAAATGTTTTGGAGACTTCAAAATTGCAGCTTGCAGAAATAAAAATTCCAGATGAATTGTCAGCATTTCACAAACCAAAATTATCTGAAGCTATGAAACGTTACGATCAATGGTTAGATTCTTATAAAAAAGCCTGTCAGATGAGATTAGCAGGAAACGATCAGCAAAATATTTTAACTGAAGTTGCTCGCGGTGATGGTTTAAAAATGCAGTCGAATATTGAGATCGGCAATGTCGGCAGGGAACTAGGTTTATCGGTGAAATAATTTGAAATATTTCTTATATAAATTTTTGAATATGTCAAATCATAACTGTGAGAAAAATGACACAAAATAGAATTGGCAAAAACTTGACACTTTGGCGGCTATATGTTATATTCTTTTAAAATTAGAGATGGTGATTGTGATTATATTTTCACGAACGAAAAAAATGCCGCCTGTCGAAGTGGTAGCTCGACTTGCGGCTTTTCGTTTGCCTTGACAGTGGTAGCTGTCATTTTAGAGGCTTATTTTCTGTTGCACTTCTTATGTGCTTTGTACTTGTCGTAAACATAATTGGCGGCGAAGCTGCCCAAGAATCCGGTGACAAGTGAGATGATGATCGTCGTAACCATATTTTCACCTCCTCTCACCATTGCGGTTTGAGGTGTGCAACAGCAATAGTATTATATCACAAATAATAAAAAATAGCAGGTGATCTTGTGAGAGTTAAGAAAGAAAGATTTGCATTAAAAATGAATAATGATATTGAGGTTCGCAGTCTTGATGAACTTCGTGAAAATTTTGATCTCAGTCGATTTTTTGATTACGCCGGAAATGGCACGCTTTTAAAATGGCTTGAATGCTGGCGTTACTCTGATGAAGCCGCTGCAATGAATGCACTTGATAAAAATGATCCGGCTTACAAGGATAAACTTTGTGCAATTTTTGGAATTGATACTGAAGAAATGAAATGGCGGCGTGAACGAATTGAAAAGCTCCAGAAATTTACAAATGATGAGTCGATTTTAAATCAAGTTGATAATGTTGCTTTCGATACAGAGGAACTTTATGATCTACTTGATGAAGGTGCAACAGAAATTTATCTTTGCAATAATGAATTTCGATTTCCTTCCGGTGTCCTCAATGAGAGAAATAAACATTATCACGGTATCGGCGAAGTAAAAATTATCGTTGAGAGTAATAAAGTTGTTAATTTTGATCTCTTCGACGTGACTTTTGACGGAAATATCAAATTCAATGAAGAATTTTTGAAAACAAAACTTGATTCTCAACAACCTATGAGTCAACAAGCAGAGACATTAAGAACGGCTTTAATGAATGCGATAATCAATCAAGCGAAAAATAAAGTTGCTAATAAAACGGTTGTAACGGAATCGCCGAAAGATTCAAAGCCGAGTGATCCGAATGAAGATGAACGCCATCGCCGTTTTATGATCGGTAAAAAATCTTTGAAGACACTCAGAACTGATAACGGAATTATAATTATCAGAGCCGGTGAAACGATCACTGAAGAAATTTTAGAGAAAGCAAAACTTGCAAACAAATTTATCGATCTTCAAATGAACGTGCAATAAGATTGTCAATAAACTCTTGACAATAATTAATTGCTGTGTTAGAGTATTGCAGTATTGGAGGTGTTGATAATTAGCAAAGAGACCCTTAGGATTAACGAAGAAATTCATGTTCGAGAGGTACGCCTTACCGGTGCCAATGGTGAGCAGCTCGGTATAGTGCAGACGCGTGATGCCTTGAAAATGGCTGAAGATGCTCACCTTGATCTGGTAGAAGTCGCTCCGCACGTTAGACCGCCTGTCTGCAAGATCATGAATTACAGCAAGTTTCGTTATGAACAACAAAAGCGTGAAAAGGAAACTCGCAAGAAGCAAAAGACTGTTGTAACTAAAGAAGTTAAATTGCGACCCGGAATTGAACAACATGATCTGGAAGTCAAAACAAAAGCAATTTCAAAATTTATCGCTGAAGGCTCCAAAGTCAAAGTTACAATTATGTTTCGTGGTCGTGAACTTTCTCATCCTGAAATTGCTCAATCTATTCTTGAAAAAATTATCGAGCAGATTGATTGCGTTGTTGAACGTCCGCCTAAAATTGAGGGTAAAAATATGATGATGATCATTACCAGAAAGAAGGTGAAACTTAATGCCAAAGATCAAGACGCACCGCGCAGCAGCCAAACGATTCAATAAAACCGCGTCAGGTGAATTTAAACGTTTCAAGGCTTATAAATCTCACATTTTGGAAAAGAAAACTCCAAAACGCAAGCGCAATCTTCGCAAAGCAACTCTTGCTTCTGCCGGTGATCGCCGCAACCTTGTTAAACTTCTTCCTTATGCTTAATTGTGAAAATTGAATATCGACATTTAAAATTTTGTCGATTGATTTTAGATTGGATTTGATAACATGAGAATTAAAACCGGTGTGACGGCACATCGTCGCCACAAGAAAATTTTAAAACTCGCTAAAGGCTATCGCGGCGCAAGACATCGTCAATTTAAAAAGGCGAATGAGTCTGTAATGAAAGCCGGATTTTATGCCTATCGCGATCGTAGAAATAAGAAACGTAATTTCCGCCGTCTTTGGATCGTTCGTATCAATGCGGCTTCTCGTGCTTACGGATTAACTTACAGCCGTTTAATCGCCGGACTTACTAAAGCCGGTGTAACAGTTGATCGTAAATCGTTAGCTGATCTTGCAGTTTCTGATTCAGCGGCTTTTGCTAAATTCGTTGAGCTCGCTAAAAAACAAATTTCAGCTTAAAAAATAAAACTCAAAATAAAAAATTCCGTTGGTCTGATGATCAGCGGATTTTTAATTTGCAATTTAAGTTTTAAATGTGATTGACGATATAATTTTTGAAATCATTTTTAAGGACGTGATCAAATGAAAACAATTCAAAATACTAATTTAATGCTTGAAAGTCTTCTGCAAAATGTTCAGAGTAATATCACAACGCTGAATAATTCTCTCAACACTCTTAGCACTCTCACCGGTCAAAAAAATTCTTACGATGAAATTTTGAAAGAAATGAAGAAAAAATTTGCTGTCGTAACTGATCAAGATGAAGTTAATGAAGTTGATGAGGCTTTTAAAAATTACGACGAAGAATTGAAAAAATTTCAACAAGAAATGATGATCTTCGATATGTTTCACGATACTTATATCACAAATGGATTTTACGGCAGGACTTCAAAAACAAATTTTAGAAATTCTAATTATGATAGTTGGGGCAATATTTTTTCACTGCAAGCCGAACGACTCGGAAATCAAACGAAAATTGCAGTCCAAAC
Organism: Selenomonadaceae bacterium; assembly: GCA_017476425.1. GTDB lineage: Bacteria > Bacillota > Negativicutes > Selenomonadales > Selenomonadaceae > Quinella. The sequence continues at coordinate 3,165 of JAFUZV010000099.1, read as the reverse complement.
AATGTTAAAACAGCAACTCCAAAAATTGAAGTAGGTGAAATGATGAATACAATCAATTTTAATCCGCTTGAAAGTATTATCAAAGGTTTTCAGAATAAGAATCATAACACGAATAATTTTAGTTATGATGAAGAACTTAAATCGGCGTTTGAAGAATACAAAAATTATCTTCATAAAAAGACTGATTCGGCTAAACAAAATTCTGATGAAGAAGATTATTGGCTGCAACGCAAGAAACGCACTAAAAAACTTTTGGAAATGCAACAGGAAATGTTTCAAAATTTCTATGAGTTGAAACAATTAAGCGATCGCAAGGCAGAGATCAAGACAGCACAATTAAAATCAGAAGGCTTGATCAATACAAGCAACCCGATGCAAATTATAACGGGCATTCCGGCGAAATTTTTACTTTCAATGTTGACGGCTGACACAAAAGCCTAAAATTTTTTTTAGAGGTGAGTGAATTGCCAACGATAAATTTTATCGGTAAAGATAAAGTATCAAAATACCATCAACAAGTGCCTTACAAAGTTTTGAATCACATTGACGAAAAATCTTGTGGCGAATCAAAAAACAAAATCATTCACGGCGATAATTTAGAAGTTTTGAAATCTCTTTTGCCGGAATATCAAGGCAAGATCAAATGTATTTATATTGATCCGCCGTACAACACCGGCAACGAAAATTGGATTTACAACGATAACGTCAATGATCCGAAATTGCAAAAATGGTTAGGTCAAGTTGTCGGACGTGAAGGTGAAGATTTTAATAGACATGATAAATGGCTGTGTATGATGTATCCACGACTTCAGTTAATGCAAAAGTTGTTGAGTGATGACGGCGCAATATTTATTTCGATTGATGATAATGAGCAGGCGAATTTAAAATTAATTTGTAATGAAATTTTCGGAAGTCAGAATTTCGTTGCAAATATGATCTGGAAAAATAAAAGCGGCGGCGCAAATGATGCTAAAAATATTGCCTGTGATACTGAACATATTTTAGTTTACGCAAAAAATATTTCTAATTTAAAATTGAACAGAGATACGGAAGCAAAAGTTACAACAAGTTATAACAAAGTTGATGCTGACGGTAGACGCTATAGCCTTGAGAGATTAGACAAACAAAATTTAGGTTATCAGCCGAGTTTAGATTTTCCTATAACAGGAACAGACGGTAAAATTTACACGGTTGAACAAAAAAATCCCGAAATAAAACTTGCACGTTGGCGTTGGAGTAAAGAAACAGTTCAGCAAAGGTATAGTGAATTAGTTTTCAAATTTCCATACGTTTACACCAAAAATTACGAAAAGACAACTGGAACAATTCCAAGAAATTTATTAGTTGATGAAAGATTTGGTAGAACACGCACAGGCAAAACTGAATTAAAAAATATTTTGGACGACGTATCAAATTTTGATTATCCTAAACCAACTAAATTGATTCAATTTCTTTTGCAACTTGCAACAAATAAAAATTCAATAGTCCTTGACGCATTCGCCGGAAGTGGTACAACTGCACACGCAGTAATTAATTTAAATCAACAAGACGGCGGCGATCGTAAATTTATTTTGATCGAACAAGAAAATTATTGCGATTCAATTACTGCTGAACGTGTCAGAAGAATCGGCGGCAAATTTAATTATTATGAACTCGGCGAAGAAATTTTCATCAACGGCAAAATCAACAAAAATATTTCAATCGATCAACTTCGTGATTTTATTTATTTAAGTGAGACAGGACAACATTCAACGTCAACTGAAAAATATTATTTAGGAACGTTTGAAGATACCGCATATTATTTTTATTACGAACCGGATCAACAGACTTGTCTTGATTATGAATTTTTTTCAACGCTGAATGATCAAGCAACTTACAAAGTGATTTATGCAAATACTTCAACGCTCGGTAAAAAATTTCAATCGAAGTACAATTTGAAATTCAAAAGTATACAAGACGATATTTTTACATTCAGAGGTGAAAAATTATGATATTGAAAGATTATCAACAGAAAGTCTTAGAAGACTTAGAAAAATTTCTTGAACTATTCAAAATTAATCAAAGTGCATCAAGGGCTTATGAAAAACTTTGGAAAGATCACGGCAATATTGAGATCGGCAGAGTCAAAAGCACTAATGAAAAATTTTTACTGCCACCTTATCAAGATTTTTTTGACGGTAAACCTTCAGTATGTTTGAAAGTTCCAACAGGCGGCGGCAAAACTTTTATCGCTTGCAATTCGCTGAAAATTATTTTTGATGAATTGTCCATTAATAAAAATCGTGTTGTCGTTTGGCTTGTACCGTCAGAGACGATTTTAAATCAGACTCTCAAAGCATTAAATGATCCAACTCATCCATATCGAAAGCAGATCAATGAAGATTTTTTCAGTGACGTTGCAATTTATACTAAGGAACAACTTTTAAACGGGCAAAATTTCACGCCGTCAATCGTTGAGGATCAACTGTCGATAATGGTTTTGTCTTATGATTCGTTTAGAGGTCGCAGCAATGATTTTTTGAGATCGAAACAAAGCAATGCAAATTTAAGCGCATTCAACGTCGGCAAGATCGAAAATCCTATTGAAGGCGTTGATAATGATTCGCTCATTCAGACAATCAATCGACTTAAGCCGGTGATAATTGTTGATGAAAGCCATCACGCTAAATCACCGCTGTCGATCAAAATGCTGAAAAATTTTAATCCTCGTTTTGTGCTTGAATTAACTGCAACGCCTCACAAAGACAGCAATTTAATTTCATTCGTTACTGCCTCTACACTCAAAGATTCAAATATGGTAAAATTACCTGTTATCATATTCAAAACTTCAAGTGTCGAAAGAGTTATAGAAGATGCAATTTATTATAGAAATCAACTTGAAAAACTTGCAATAGAAGAACGTCAACGCGGCGGACGTTATATCAGACCTATTGTCTTATTTCAAGCACAACCTAAAAATAGCGAGGAACAAATTACTTTTAAAAATCTTCGTGAACGTCTTGAAAAAAATTTTAGTATTCCAACTGATCAGATTGCAGTTCGTACGGCGGAGATCGATGAACTCAAAAATAAAAATCTTCTCTCTGAAGAATGTCCGATCAGATATATAATTACAATTAATGCACTTCACGAAGGCTGGGATTGTCCATTTGCTTATATTCTTGC
>JAFUZV010000098.1 GCA_017476425.1 Selenomonadaceae bacterium | reverse complement strand
GTTGAAGCATTATTCAAAATCGTCATAGCCATAAAAAAACATCTCCTTGATAAAAAACATTCCATTAAAAACTTTTTTTAACACATCTTTTGGCTTAATTATATTTTGCTTTTTACGTAATGTCAATATATATTTTCTAATATCGCAATTTTTATTTCAATGAAAATCAATTAAAGCTATAACATTATCGAGGTGAGGATAATGTTTGGTTCAAAATTACGTTCTCTGCGTGAAAAAAGAGAAATTGCTCAAGGTGAAGTTGCACGTCGACTTAACTTAACAAATGCTACTTATTGCCGCTATGAAAAAGATGTTCATCAGCCGGATTTTGATACTCTTAAACGTATCGCAAATTTTTTTGAAGTGTCGATTGATTTTCTTCTTGATAACGATAAAATAGATGAGGCACAAAAAATTATTGATCTAAATAAATTTATTCAGAATGGAAATTATACAATTCATTCACGTTTTCCGAGTAAAAAAGATCGTCGCCTGATCAATAATGTGATCAATGTCATCTTTGAAGAACGTGAAAAAGAAAAATCCGCTGATCGATAAGATCAACGGAATTTTTTAGAAAAAATATTTTAAATTATTTCTCAGCTTGATCAATTTCAAGTTGAGTTTTTTTTATTTAAGTAAAGCCGTCTTTAAAACTTCGTCCATATGTTCAACGGGAACAAATTCTAATTTTGCTCTGACATTCGCCGGAATATCTTCAAGATCACGAGTGTTTTCTTTCGGTAAAATGATCGTGTGCATACCTTCACGATAAGCCGCTAAAACTTTTTCCTTGAGACCGCCGATCGGCAAAACATTTCCACGCAAGGTAATTTCACCAGTCATAGCAACATCACTTCTAACTTTGCGTTTAGTAAGTGCAGAGATCATCGCCGTCGCCATTGTAATTCCGGCTGAAGGACCATCTTTTGGAACTGCACCTTCAGGCACGTGAATATGAATGTCATTTTTTTCGTAAAAATCGTCTTCAAGTTCCATAATATCCGATCGACTACGAATGTAAGTTAAACCGGCTTTTGCTGATTCTTGCATAACGTCACCGAGTTTACCCGTTAAAATCAGTTGACCTTTACCTTTGAGGACGATCGCCTCAGTTGGTAAAATATCACCGCCGACTTCAGTCCACGCCATACCGGTTGAAACGCCGATTTGTGGTTTCTTCTCAGCTTTCGTTTGTACAAATCTCGGCTTGCCTATAAAACTCGGCAAATTCTTTTTAGTGATTCTGATCGGTTTCTCTTCACCTTCAACGATCTTTCTTGCCGCTTTTCGGCAGGCTTTACCGATAATTCTTTCAAGTTCACGGACACCGGCTTCACGAGTATATTCAGAAATAATTTCTTGCAATACACCGCCGCCGAAATAAAGATCGTTTCCTTCAAGTCCGTTTTCAGTCTTCTGACGTTTCGTTAAGTAACGTTTTGCAATTTCTAATTTCTCCGCCTCAGTGTAACTTGAAAGCGTGATAATTTCCATACGATCACGCAATGGTTTTGGAATTGTTGAAAGATTATTTGCTGTGATAATCCATAAAACGTGAGAGAGATCAAAAGGTGTGTCGATATAATGATCGCTAAATGTGTTATTTTGTGCAGGATCAAGAACTTCAAGAAGTGCTGACGACGGATCACCGCTGTAACCTGCAGCACCGATCTTGTCAACTTCATCAAGCAAAAAGACTGGATTATTTGATCCGGCTTTTTTAATTCCTTGAATGATTCTTCCGGGCATTGCTCCGACATAAGTCCGGCGATGTCCTCTAATCTCTGCTTCGTCACGAATACCACCGAGCGACGCACGAATAAATTTGCGATTCATAGCACGAGCGATTGAAGATGCAAGCGAAGTTTTACCGACACCCGGCGGACCAACTAAGCATAAGATCGGCGATGGTTTATCCTTGACAAGTTCCTTAACGGCTAAAAAGTCTAAAATTCTCTCCTTGACTTTCTCAAGTCCATAATGATCTTGATTCAAAACTTTTTCTGCGTTTGCAATGTCCATCATATCTTCTGTTGAAACATTCCACGGCAGATCGATCAGCCAGTCAACGTAAGTTCGGATCACATTCAATTCTTGAGACATTGACGGCAATTTTTCCATTCGTTTGATCTCTTTCTCAACGATCTTTTTGACTTCTTCCGGATAATTGCCTTCATTCAATTTTTTGCGATACTCTTCAACTTCTTCTGATCGATCTTCATCTTCACCTAATTCTTTGTGAATTGCCTTGAGTTGTTCACGAAGATAATAATCTTTTTGAATTTTTTCCATTTGCTGACGAACTTGTTGACCGATTTTGTTTTCCATTTTCAATACTTCAAGTTCACGAGCTAAAATTTCATAAAGTTTTTGAAGTCTCTGCTCCACATTAAGACAATCTAAAATCGCCTGCTTATCCTCAAGTTTTAAATTCAAATGACTTGCAATCAGATCGGCAAGTCGTCCAACGTCTTCAAGAATCGTAACTGCAACGAAAGTTTCAGGCGGAATTTTGCGGCTAAGTTTAACCCAATCTTCAAATTCGTGTACAACACCGCGAATTAACGCTTCCATTTGCAGCGATTGTTCCCATTTGTCAGTATGAACTTCAATATCAACTTCAGAATAAGTTTCAAAATCACGGTAACCGACCATTACACCGCGATTAATACCTTCAACTAAAACTCTAATATTTCCGTCAGGCAATTTTAAAATCTGCTTGATCTCCGAGACAGTTCCAACTTCATAAAGATCATCACGATCCGGTGATTCATTATCAACAGTCTTTTGAGCAACTAAAAAAATTTTTCGTTCTTCAACCATTGCCGCTTCAAGTGCATTTACTGAACGATCGCGACCAACGTCTAAATGAACTATCATATTTGGAAATATTGTCATTCCACGCAGTGGCACGAGCGGCAAATTTATTACTTCAGCCATTTTTTAACGCTCCTTTCTCAGCTCTAAGCCCTAAGACTTCAGCCATTTTTGAGCTTTCGAGTTTTCGTATTTTCAATTTGAAGTATCGGGTCTTGATTATTCATTACGACTTCTTTTGTAATTCTGCAAATTGTCTTGCCATCAACCGACGGAGCCTCAAACATTACATTTCTCATCAGTTTTTCAAGAATCGATCTTAAACCACGAGCACCGGTATTTCTTCTAATAGCTTCTCTTGCGATCAATCTGACAGCTTCATCTTCAAAAATTAATTTTGATCCGTCCATCTCCATAAGTTTTTGATATTGTTTGATCAAAGCATTTTTCGGTTCTGTCAAAATTTCAACTAAAGTATCTTCGTCAAGTGCATCAAGTGTAACAATTATCGGAAGTCTGCCGACAAGTTCTGGGATCAAGCCGTCTTTTAAAAGATCGTCCGGCAAAACTTCTTTTAAAATTGCACTAACGTCTTTATTCTCTTTAGATTTAACCATTGCACCAAAACCAAGTTGACTGCCTTGCATACGTCTTTCAATGATTTTGTCGAGATCAGTGAATGCGCCGCCACATATAAATAAAATATTTTTCGTGTCGACAGTCATTTGCGGAGCCATTTGTATTGAGTGTCTAAAATTACTACTTGGCGTTGCTGAAATTGAAACTCTTGTACCTTCTAAAATTTTCAAAAGTGCTTGCTGAACACCTTCACCGGAAATATCGCGTCCCATACCGGTTTTACGTGCAATTTTGTCGATCTCATCAATGTAAACAATTCCACGTTCTGCTTTTTGAACGTCACCATTAGCCGCTTGCAAGAGTGAATAAATTATATCTTCAACGTCTTCACCAACATAACCGGCTTCAGTCATTGAATTTGCATCAACGATCGTCAAAGGAACATTCAAAATTTTTGCAAGCGTCTGAGCTAAAAGAGTTTTGCCGCAACCGGTCGGACCGATCATTAAAATATTTGATTTCTGCAGTTCCACTTCACCTTTACGTTTGACTTTCTGATTGATTCGTTTATAGTGATTGTAAACTGCAACAGAAAGAGTTTTTTTCGCTTCGTCTTGTCCGATCACATACTGATCTAAAATCTCACAAATTTCTTTTGGTTTAGGAAGATCGTTTTCAGCGTCAATTTCAAAATCTTCGTCTTCACTATCTTCTATAATTTCACTGCAAAGTTCAATACATTCATCGCATATATAAACATTTTTTGGACCTGCAACGAGCTTTCTAACTTGATGTTCAGATTTTTCGCAGAAAGAACATTTCAAGCCGCCGGAATTGCCACCAAATTTTAACACGACTCAGCACCGTTACAAATTTTTTTCGTAACGGTTTCACCTCCTCACAAAATCAGATTTTAATCAAAATCTTTAAAAATATTTAAATTATTTATAACAAATATTATAAAATATGTCAAGGTTAATTGATTTATCGAACGTTTTTTAATCGAGAATTAAGAATCGCAAAAAATTTTTTCGATCGAAGAATAATTTTGAAAAAAACTTTTTAATCGTGATCGTTCACAAAAAAAAATTACGTGAATGATCCAAAATGATTTTAGATCGATCACGCAAATTAATTTTTAATTTAAAATTTATTCGATCAATTTCAATTCAGTATTTGAAGATTGATCACCGTCGGATTTTTTATCGTTAGTATTTTCCGGCGGACGAGTTACAACATCATCAATCAAGCCGTAAGCCTTAGCCTCTTCAGCCGTCATAAAATTATCGCGTTCAGTATCAGCAACGATCTTTTCACGACTTTGACCGGTATGTCGACAAAGTATATCGTTACCAACTTCACGAAGTCGCAAAATTTCTCTTGCTTGAATTTGAATATCAGTTGATTGACCACTTGCACCGCCTAACGGTTGATGAATCATAATTCTTGCAAGCGGCAAAGCAAATCTTTTACCCTTAGCACCGGCAGTCAAAAGAAGTGATCCCATTGACGCGGCTTGACCTATGCAAATCGTCGAAACGTCCGGCTTGATATATTGCATTGTATCATAAATCGCAAGTCCGGCTGTAACGACTCCGCCGGGACTATTTATGTAAAGATGAATATCTTTGTCCGGATCTTCTGATTCCAAAAATAATAATTGTGCTACGATCGAATTTGCAACGTCGTCATTTATCGGACCGCCAAGCAAAACGATTCGATCTTTCAAAAGTCTTGAATAAATGTCATATGCTCTTTCACCGTAACCGGTTTTCTCTATGACCATCGGCACATAATACGCCATAATTAAAACACCTCAAAATTTATTAAGCCTTGCTGACGACGGTATCAATTGCAGCAGATTCATTAACTCTTGATTCAGCAACTTTTTCAGTCTTTTCAGCTTCGTTACCTTTAATGTTATCAATGATAAATTTAACAGCTTTTCTTCTGCGGACATTCGCTGCAACTGTGCTAAATTGTCTGTTCTCTCTCAAAATTTTTACAATCTGCTTAGGTGGAACGCCGTAAGTTGCCGCCATTACTGCGACTTCATATTCGATTTCTTTCGGTTCGACTTCAATATTTTCTGCTTTTGCAACTGCCTCAAGCATTAAATCAGTCAAAACTTCTTTCTCAGCATTCTTGCGATAACTCTCACGAAGTTGATCAAGATCATTGTTAGACTTCTCAAGATAATATGCAAGAGTTGTTCCACGAGTTTGAAGTCTCAACGACAATTCATTAACAAGCTGATTAATTCTAGTTTCGATCATTGCAGGCGGAACATCAACAGTCATATTTTCAGTTGCCTTTTCAACGGCTTGTTGTCCTTGAAGTTCCTTTGCTTCTTGTTCCGCTGATTTTTCAAGATTATTTTTAATATCGGCTTTCAATTCCTCAACGGTTTTAAATTTGCTTACCTTTTCAGCAAATTCGTCATTAAGTTCCGGCAATTCACGGTGTTTAATTGAAATAATTTTGCATTTGAATACAGCATCTTCACCGGCATAATCTTGATCGTGATAATCTTCCGGGAAAGTTACCTTAACGTCACGTTCTTCATTGACTTTTGCGCCGATCAACTGATCTTCAAAACCTGGAATAAATGTTCCTGATCCTATTCTCAATGGATAACTTTTGCCTGAACCGCCGTCGAACGCTTCACCTTTAATAAAGCCTTCAAAATCAAGCGTGATAAAATCACCGTCTTCAACAGCGTCATCTTCTTTAGCATCGATCAATGTTGCGTGATGATCGAGCAAATTCTCAACTTGTTTATCAACGTCAGCATCAGTAATTTTTTCAACTTCTTTTTTGATGTCGAGTCCTTTATATTCACCAAGTTTAACTTCCGGGTAAGGCGTGAATGTAACTTTGTAGACAAAATCTTTGCCTTCTTCGCAGGTGACAACTTCCGGCTTCATATCGTTAAAATCAATCGGCGTTAAATTTTCTTCCTTCAAAGCGTCTTCAACGGTCTGTTGGATCAAAATGTTAGCCGTTTCGTCCATAATTGCTTCTTTGCCCATATGCTGTTCAATTATGTGTTGAGGAGCTTTGCCTTTTCTAAAGCCCGGAACATCATAACGATTAGCAAAATTTTTGCAAGCCGTCTTCTTTGCCTTCGTAAGTTTTTCAGCCTCAACTTCAATCGTCAATGCTACTTCGTAATTATCTAATTTCTCTTTCGTAACCTTCATACTTAAAAAAAACCTCCTAATTAACTGTCTTAATGACACGAAAGATATTTTAGCATAAGCAAAATTAAATTACAAGAATTAATTTTATTTGTAAGTTTTGATCGATGAAATAAAAAAAATTTTTTCTTCGACAAAAAAATTTATCCAAATTGAAATTGAATGAGTTTAAATTTTTTCTTCGATCAATTATAATACATTTGAAATTAATATTATGTGATTGTTAAGTTAAATATTTTTAAGGAGTTGTTGGCGTATGAAAAAAATTTTTCAAATTTTGGTGATGGTTGCAGTGTTTTGCACTGTCACATTTGCTTTTGCAGCAGAAATTTCAAATGGTGGTTACGTTGAAGGTGAAGCGGTACTTTATCCAAATGGTCAAGACTTAAATGCAAGAAACCGTCTTATTGAGTTAATGGCATACAGAAATTTAGCGGAACAAGTCGGAGAGTTGTATATTTCTTCATCAAGTACAGTTAAAGATGCAATGTTATTAGATGATACGATCAAAGCAAAAGTAGAAACGTCCATTCAAGGTGCAAAAATTGTTTCTAAAGTCAAGCACGAAGACGGAACTTTTGAAGCTAAAGTACGTCTTTCAATTTACGGCGGCAGAAATTCTTTAGCTAATGCTGTTTTGCCGGAACAAACACAAGTTGAAGACCTTCCAAAACCAAAATTTACAAATTTGGCAAGCGGAATGACCGGCGAAAATTATACAGGTTTAATCATTGACTGTAGAGGCAAAAATCTTTCAACGGCGATCATTCCGTCAATCAAATCTGCAGACGGTACAGAAATTTATGCTTATAAAAATGTTACACGTCAACTGGCAACTGAAAGAGGAATGGTTAGCTATGTTGATACGATTGAAGAGGCTAATGAGCGTGTAGGCAGTAAACCGCTTACGATCAAAGCTGTATATGTATCCGGTGATTGTGATGCAGTTGTAAATGATGAAGACGCAAGCAGAATTTTGATCGCTAATCAATCTTCAAAATTTCTTAATAATTGCAATGTCGTTTTTGTGAGGTGAGAATCTTGAAAAAATTTTTTCAAATGATCACAACGATTTTTATTTCGCTGTTGATGATCATTTCAATGAATAAATCTGCTTTCGCTAAAGAAGTATTAATAGAAGCGTCCGGCAGTTACGTGATGGATCCCATTCTTGATGAAACTTATTCAAGTGCAACTGATCGTGCTCGTGAAGAGGCTAAACGAAATGCTGTAGAAAAAGCCGGTGTCTATCTTCAATCTTATTCTAAAATGGTGAATTTAGAAATTAGCTATGATGAGGTTAAAACGGTTGCCGCAAAAGTGCTGAAAATTCAAGACGAATCAAGAAAAATTGAAGTGGTTGAGGATAATCTTTTAAAATTTACGATTAACATTAAAGCGTTGGTTGATGATAACAATGAAAAAATTTTAGAAACAATGATGTCTGATAAACAGAATCTTGAAGAGGCAGTTAGACGAAACAATGAACTACAAAAAGAGTATGACAAATTAAAACAGCAAATGGAAGAACTCAAGAAAAATTATAATAATTTGAGTGATACGCAGAAAGTTGAAATTAAAAATTCCGTTGCACTCAACAATAAATATTTCAAAGCTGCACAAGAATTAGAGAAAGGCAACGAATTTTATCAACAAAAAAATTTTTCAAATGCTCTTCAGTCATATAATTTAGCTTTGGAGCTTAATCCTAATTTAGCCGAAGTTTATAATAATCGTGGCTTGATTTATTATGAACTCGGAAAATATGATCAAGCACTTCAAGATTATAATTCGGCTTTGAATTTGAGATCGAATTTTGCTCAGGCTTTAAATAATCGTGGTAATGTATATGCACAGCTAGGACAATATCAAAATGCTTTGCAGGATTTACAATCAGCTGTCAATTTATCAAATAACACCGCTGAAATTCACAATAATTTAGGCAGCGTTTATTTTTCCTTGAAAAGATATGATGAGGCAGTGGCGGAATATACAAGAGCCATTCAATTAAATTCAAATTATGCTGATGCTTATTATAATCGCAGTGCCGCTTATTATGCACAAGGAAAATATTCTGATGCTTCGGCTGATATAAAACGTGCGTTAAATTTAAATCCTAATGATTCAGCAGCGAAAGATTTAAGTAATAGAATCAATCAAAAATTGAATAGGTAATGCGCTATGTATAAAAATTTTTTCAAATATTTTTCGATCGTTTTGATAATTTTGATCAATGTCTTTTCTACTTCAACAGTTAATGCTAAAGTGAAAGAGTTTATCGGTACAGGTGAACATTACATTGAAGATGAAGAAGAAACTATGGAAGATGCAAGATATAAAGCCGAAAATCTTGCTGAACTCAATGTAATTGAACAAGCAGAATTTTATTTGAAAAGTATCACTAATGCTGAAGATCAAAAACTTAGTGAAGATGAGATCGTAACCATCACCGCCGGTTTAATGCAGGTGACTGATATAAAATATGAAGTTATTCAAGATTCAAGCGATATTTTTTTAGTGAAAGCTACAGTAACTGCGATAATTGATACTGAAAAAATTCCTGAGCTTGTCGAGCGTGAAGTGCAACGACGAAGTAATGAAAAATGAGTTGATAATTTTATGTATGTGAAAAAATTTTTTAAATTTGTCTCAACAATTTTCGTTATTAGTGTTTTGTTAATGGTCTCTATGGTCAATGCAGAAATAAAAATGTATGACGGAGTTGTCAAATATGTAATGAGTGACTTTGAAACGCCGGAAATTGCTAAGCAACGTGCAAAACTTCGTGTTGAACAAGCCGCAAGAAGACAAGCCGACGTTTATCTCACAAGTTACCGAAAATGCGCCGTGAAAGTCCCTTGTGATTTTCAATTTGAATTGTCAAATAATCTGAGGTGAGTGCAATGAAAACTTTCTGCTTTAAACTCTACAAATCAGAGCGGTATCATAAACTTCATAAGCAGATTAACGCCGCCGGTTTGATCTACAATCATTGCATTGCTCTCCACAAACGTTATTATCAAATTTTCAAAAAGTATCTAAAAAAGAATAAATTGCAAAAGCATCTTGTGAGATTAAAGAAATTGCCGAAATTCAATTTTCTTTTAGAGATCGGTTCGCAAGCCGTGCAAGAAATAACCGATCGAATTGATAAGGCATTTCAATTATTCTTCCGCAATGTTAATCGTAAAATCAGATCGTCACCGCCGAATTTAATGTGTAATGACTAATTGGTAATGGATAATTTGTTATATCCCTAATTGCACATTTCCCATTAATAATTACACATTAATGAAAGTCCGCTATTCTTTGCAAACAATTCAAGGCTCATTAAACGAGCTGCAAGAGTACTTTCACGCAAGGTTAAAGGTTCAAATAATCGGCAGCGTGCAAGATTGAATTTAGCAAGGCTTTATAAAAGGTCAGTAAATCAGCGTCACGACTTTCATTTTAAATTAGCGCGTCAACTCTGTTTGAATTATGAAACGATCTGCATTGAAGATTTAAATATCAAGGCGATGCAACGGCTTTATGGACGAAAGATCAGCGATCTTGCGTTTAGTGAATTCGTCAACATTCTGAAGTATGAAGCGACAAAATTCGGAGTTGAGATCATAGAAGTTGATAGATATTTTGCGTCAAGTCAAATCTGTAGTGAATGCGGGTTTAAAAATGAAGTGATCAAAGATTTAAGTGTAAGAGAGTGGCGATGTCCGAAATGTGGAGCATTGCACGATCGAGATCGTAATGCTACGATAAATATTTTGAATTATGGGTTGGGGCATCAACCTATGCAGTAGACACCGTAAGACCTTATTTTGAGGCTAGTGTCGTTGATAGCAGAATCCGGCGAATTTATTCGTGCGGAGTATGTCAAAAACATTGTCGGTGAAGTGAAATATGAAAAGAAAGCCGCTGTTGTCGATAATATTCCTGTAATCATTTGAATTGCAACACTTAAGGCTAATATCGATACTGACGGAATTTTAAATTATATTAACCGCGATGAGAAAGACAAAGTTAAAAACGAAAAATTTTAAAAAAAGTTCAACAAAATTTAAAAATTTTTTTCTTGACAGAAGTGTAGACTAACAATATATAATAATTGCAGATACTTCAAAAAATTTTTTTCGGAGGCGAAATCATGAGCGACGTTAAAAAAATTTGGCAAGACAGCTATCAACTTTTCATCGATGGTAAATGGCGTGACGGTGAAGGCGGCAAGACTTACGACGTTTACAATCCGGCGAATGGTGAATTTATGGCAAAATGTGCCGCCGGTTCAAAGCAAGATGTTGACGACGCAGTTAAAGCCGCTTGGAAAGCATTTCCAGCTTGGAAAAAAGTTGACGTTACAACTCGTGCTGAAATTCTTCTTAAGATCGCTGACATTATCGACGCTAACAAAGAACATCTTGCAATGATCGAAACGCTTGATAATGGTAAGCCGATTCGTGAGACAATGAATATTGATATTCCGATGAGTTCCGATCATTTTCGTTATTTCGCCGGTGTGATTCGTGCTGATGAAGGTACTGTTAAAATGGTTCGTGAAGATGCAATGAGTATTATTTTAAATGAACCGATCGGCGTTGTTGGTCAAATCGTCCCGTGGAATTTTCCATTTTTGATGGGTGCTTGGAAACTTGCTCCGGCACTTGCAGCAGGTAATTGCATAGTTTTCAAACCGTCCAGTACAACTTCACTTAGTATTCTTGAGTTTACAAAATTAATTCAAAACGTTTTGCCGCCGGGCGTTTTAAATGTTGTAACCGGTGGCGGCGGATCAACAGGTCAATTCATTCTTGATCACCCGGATATTAGAAAACTTGCATTCACCGGATCAACTGAAGTTGGTTACAGTGTTGCTAAGGCGGCAGCGGAGAAATTGATCCCAGCAACGCTTGAATTAGGCGGCAAGTCTGCAAATATTTATTTCGACGATTGCAATTTTGAAAAGGCGATTGATGGAGCTTGTCTTGGAATTTTATTTAATCAAGGTCAAGTATGCTGCGCCGGATCAAGAATTTTCGTTCAAGATACGATTTATGATAAATTCTTAGACGCTTTGAAGAAAAAATTTGAATCAGTCAAAGTCGGCTTGCCTTGGGAAAATGATACTCAAATGGGATCACAGATTGATAAACGTCAACTTGAAAAGATTCTTAAATACGTTGAGATCGGCAAGAGTGAAGGCGCAAAAGTTATAACCGGCGGTCAAGCGGCTAAAGTTATCGGCGGTGAAAATGGTGCATTTATGCAGCCGACATTAATTGCTGACGTTAATAATAATATGCGTGTTGCTTGCGAAGAAATTTTTGGTCCGATTGCTGTCGTTATTAAATTCCACGATGAAGACGAAGTTATTAAAATGGCTAACGATAGCGAATATGGACTTGGCGGCGCAGTCTGGACGAAAGATATTAACCGTGCGATTAGAGTTGCTCGTGCTGTTGAAACCGGCAGAATGTGGATCAACACTTATAACGAATTGCCTGCAGGTTCACCTTTTGGCGGTTATAAAAAATCCGGTATCGGTCGTGAGACTCACAAATTGATCTTGTCAGCTTACACTCAAAAGAAAAATATTTTTATCAGCTTAAATGAAAATCCGAGCGGGTTTTATTAATTCGGAATTAGGAATGCGAAATTCGGAATTGTAAAATTTCTTAAATAGCAATAAAAAACTGCAATGAAGTTTTGATCAACGTTGCAGTCTTTTTTTGTTTGAAAAATTTATTTATTTACGATTTTGATTCAAAGCCGCTGAGAGAATGCCGCCAACAAGATCAGCAGTTGGATTGCCTGTTGATTGTTGTTGAGGCTGTGCATTTTGTTGAGGTTGATTAACTGCCGCCGCACCTGCAAGACCTGTAAGAATCGCTGCAAGTGGATTAGCATTCGCCGCTTGATTTTGTTGAGATTGTTGAGGCTGATTCGCCGCTGCAAGTCCGCCGAGAATTGCCGCAAGCGGATTAGCTGCCGCGCCGCCTTGTTGATTAGTTGCACCTTGAGCCGCACTCATTGCGCCGGTGAGCATTCCGATCAATGATCCTAATTTATCAGTCGGTGTAACTGCAAAGCCCATCACGACGATATTAAAAAGATTTTTATCAACTTTCATTCCGTGTTTAGACATTACATCATAAATCGTCTCAACAACTTGTGGATTCTTCAATGCCTCTTTAATTCCGAATTTTTCAAGCATCTCAGAAATTTTTGTAAAGAGTTCTTGTCCGTTCATTAAAAAAATCTCCTTCAATCTGAAATTTTTACAAGCACATTGTACAAGCATTTAGATTTTGTGTCAACAATTCATTTCATCGATCGATTTCAAAGCACGTTCAGCAAGTTTCATTTTCTTGTCTTGACGCTTAACTTTAAATTCAAGCGGCGGAAGAAGTCCGAAATTTACATTCATCGGTTGAAAATTTTTTGTCTCAGTTGTAATGTAATTCGCTAAAGCTCCGTGACAACTTTCAAGCGGAAAAGTGATCGGTTCTTCATCATTGACAATTCTCACAGCGTTAATTCCGGCGATCAATCCTGCCGCCGCTGATTCAACATAACCTTCAACGCCTGTCATTTGTCCTGCAAAGAAAATTTTTTCATTAGATTTAAGCTGCATTGTTGGTTTTAAAAGTCGCGGCGAATTTATAAAAGTGTTTCTGTGCATAACTCCATAACGAACAATTTCAGCATTTTTTAATCCCGGTATCATTGAAAGAATTTTTTTCTGTTCACCAAAAGTTAAATGCGTTTGAAAGCCGACGAGATTAAATAAAGTTCCTTCACGATTATCTTGACGAAGTTGCACAACTGCATAAGGCACTTCGTTAGTTCGTGGATCAATCAAGCCGACAGGTTTCATAGGTCCAAATCTCAATGTATCTTCACCACGTGCGGCGATAACTTCGATCGGTAAACATCCTTCAAAGAAAATTTCTTTTTCAAAACTATGCAGATCAGCCTTTTCAGCGTTAATTAATGCCTCACGAAAATTTAAATACTCTTCTCGATTCATAGGACAATTTATATAAGCATCGTCACCACCTTTATCATAACGTGATGCACGATAAGCAATATCAAAATCGATCGATTCAAGCGTAACGATTGGCGCAGCGGCATCATAAAAATAAAAAGAATCATCACCAACAAATTTTTTAAGATCGTCTGCTAATTTTCCGCTTGTTAGTGGTCCACTTGCTATGATTAATGCAGAATTAAGAATGCAGAATGCAGAATGAATTAGATCGTCGAGGTTATTAACTTCTTCATTGAGAATTTCAACATTGTTTAGAGATTTAATTTTGTTCGTGATATATTCACTAAATTCATTTCGATCAACTGCAAGCGCACCACCTGCAGGAATTTTCGTTGAATCAGCCGCCTGCATTATCAGCGAATCAAGTTTTCTCATCTCTTCTTTCAAAACTCCAACTGCATTTTCAAGACTCGCTGCACGAAGTGAATTACTACAAACTAATTCAGCAAAATTTTTCGTCTTATGTGCCGGTGTCATTTTGATCGGTCTCATTTCGTGAAGAATTACATTAATATCGCGTTTAGCAGCTTGCCAAGCCGCTTCACTTCCGGCAAGTCCTGCGCCGATTATGTGAACAATTTTTTTCAATTTCAACAGCCTTTCAAAAAGTATTTTCTACATTTTATCATAATCGATCAAGAAAAATTTTTGTTTTCTTCAGAGCAATAAAAATGATCGGCAATCTCAATTAATTAGATCGTCGATCAAATTTTTTTGCTTTCATTAAAAAATTATTTCATCATTCGATTAACTAAAATTTTTTCTTCTTCTCTCAATGTTTGAACTTGCTTTCGTTTATCTTCTGCCTCTTTGATCGTCGCTGCCTTCTTGTCACTCATCCATTTTGCATAGAGATCAGCACTTTCGATTGACAGATCACAAATTTTAATTCGCAGATTTTGAAGAGTCTCTGCACCTTTAGGAACGTTGACATTGAAAAGTTCCTGTTTGCGAACTTCCCAATCTTTTTTAACAACATCAGTGATCAAAGTCTTGAGATCGTTTCGTGTATCATCTTGACCAAGAGAACCGATAGAAAGAATGCTACCATATTTCTGTTCAGCCTCAAGAATAGTTTTATCGTGACGATTCATTATCGCCGCTGTCTCTTCAAGGTATCTGTCAAGTTGAGATCGGCGTGCTTGATTCATCATTGCAACAAAGTTACTGAAATTTTTTATACTTGTAACTTTCCAGTCACCGGAATCATTTTTTTCAAGGACAACTTCAAATATAAAATCTCTACCGGCTTCCTGTTGATAAATTCTAACTTCAGCAATAGCAAGATTTTTATTATCGTTATCAACTTTAACGCTGTCGATCTGACGAAATTCAATTTTGTTAATACCGGCACGATCTAAAATTTCAGATGCCGCCATTAAATTTGCGTCAATATTATCCTTGTTGAGATCATTTTTATCTTGCGGCTCAAAACTTCCGATTGCAACATAATTATCAATCGCCGTCTTCATACTCGCCATAAGCGGAACTTTTAATAATTGAGTGAAATTTGCAACTGAATCTTTGACATCTTCCGGCATCGTCTTATCAAAATTTATCATACCATCAACAAAACTGTCGTAAGAAGTATTTAAAAGGCTATCGACATCAACTGCGTTATTAAATTTGTTTTCGTCGTGAGTTTTCAAAGATTCTTCAACCATTTGAATTGCGTGATCCGGCGAATTTGCCTTAACATTAAAGACGTAATAACTAATGCCGATAACAATCAAAATGATCGCTGAAATTGCACTAATCATAACGTATTTTGATCGATTGAAATTCATTCTATCACCACTTTCAAAATTTTTTACAATCATTTTAACAAAATCAAATTAAATTGCAAGATATATTTCACAAACAAAAAACCGTTCGACGATTAAAATTTTCTTATCGTAGAACGGCAATTTTTTTATATCTTTTTAAAATATCAATCAGAAGAAATTCTAAGTTGATGAACTGCACTTTTTTCAATATCAACATCGGAGGCAGTCCGCAAAAATGTTTCAAATTTATCATTCGTCGCCGTGTTGATCGCCTCAACGTGCACACCTGACGCATCAACTTTAAATGTAACTTGAATTTTCGTAGTCTTCGGCGTGTTCGGCGGCAGATTAACGATCAATTCACCGAGAAGTTTAACCATATGAGCCGGATCAGTTGCCTGCGGTTCACCTTCTTCATTAACGCAAGGAATTAATGAATCGTCCATCGATCTGTTTTCAAATGCACGAAGTCTAACACGTTCATGATTATCTTCGATCGGGTAATAAGTTTTAGTTGCAACCGCCGGCATCTTCTCACCGATCTTGATGAAGTTTTCAATAATATATTTCGGCTTTGATCCTTTCGTATCGACAACACCCGGACCGAATGATCTCGGCGTTTGATCTTCAACAGTAAATTTCGCCGCTAATTCAGCGTGTTTATCTTCACCTTCACCGTCGACGGAAGCAATATTATTTTCACCTTCAACATTATCGATTGAAAGTCCAAGCATTGACGCATAAATCGCTGCGCCTTTTGCAACGGCTTGATCCGGATCGTGCTGTTGCACTTTTCCAGGAAATTTTTCCTCAACAGCATTTTTAATCATCGGCATATAAGTTGATCCGCCGACTAAAAGCACTGTATCAATATCAACAGCGTTGACCTTTTGCAATGTCGATTCAACAAAATTCATCGTCTTACCAACAAGATCAGCCGTCATTCTCTCAAAATCATTTCTTGTAATGATAATTTCAGTCCTTGCACCATTAACATCAACACGGACTTTAGTTTTCTCTTTTTGTGAAAGTTTTCTTTTTGCCTCTTCAACTTTACTCCTAATATCCTGTCGGGTTTCGGCATCAAGTTCTTCAGGCAAAAGACCATTTTCATCACAGCAGGCACGAAGAATGAAATCATATAATTTATCGTCCCAATCTTTGCCGCCTAAAGTATCATCGCCGCCGGTTGCAAGCACTGTAATTTTCTGCACGCCGCCGTCTTCAGTCATTGACATTTTAATAATCGTTACGTCGAAAGTTCCGCCGCCGAGATCGTAAACTAAAATTGTCCGATCTTCCTGGAATTGACGAGCGCAATAACTTAACGCCGCTGCTGTCGGTTCATTGATCAGACTCAAGACATTTAATCCGGCAAGTTCACCGGCTTGTTTCGTCGCCGATCTTTCTTCAAGTCCGAAGTAAGCAGGCACTGTTATAACTACATCGTCAACGGTGTCGCCTTGTGATTCTACAATATCTTTTAAACGTGTCAAGATCAAAGCACTGATCTCAACCGGCGTATAAACTTTTCCGTCAAATTCATAAGTGCGATTGTCCGGCTTGCCGATCTCACGCTTAACGAATTGCACAACACGATCGCCATCAGTTTCGATATTATCTTTTGCAACTTGACCGACGATAACATTATTTTCATTCTCAAAGAAGACAACAGATGCAAGCGTATTTGAATTATCTTCATTATTGCGAATGACTTCAGGATTTCCGTTGCTGTCAAGTCGTGCAATGCAAGAATAAGTAGTTCCTAAATCTATACCGTAAGTGCTCATATAAAAATTTTTCCTCCAAGTTTCAAATTAATCATTATTAATAGTCGTCAACATTTCAGATTTTGTTGACAACGAAGGATCATAAACATAAACGTCAACATATTCACGATAAAGCGGATGACCTCCACGAACAACTCCGGCACGTCGACTTTTTGCGATCGTGTTATGCTTCTTTTCGTCGTCCGTTGCGATCGTGTTAATTATTTTCGTCAAAACCGGCTTTCTAATTTCACCTATTTGACTAATAAAAAGTTCAGCGTCGTAGTCTGATAAAATATCCTCAAGTTGATCAAATAAAAGCTGTAAAGTTCGTCGAACATTATCAGAGATCGTTTCGTCATTCAAAAGATTTCTATATTCAACGCAGACAGCGGCGATCTCTTTTAATAGCGGTGTGAATTGTTCACCGCGTTGTTGTTCCTTGATCGTGACAAGTTCATTTTGCATACCTTGTCTAACTTGATTTTGAAAATTTACATTCTCACGTAAAACTTGAGTAAGTTGTTTTGAATTTCTTTCTTGCTTATCGATCACTTCGCCGATCAAATTTGAAAGTCGAACGATTTCATTTTTTATTGAAGATTCATCAGATAAATTTTCTTCCTCTATTTGGTAATTCGTTTGTACCTCTGAAGACATAATTTCTCCTTTCGTATTGAAATTAATTCTACATTCTACATTATTTTTTTATCCATCCGAGCGTTTCAAAACTCGGACGATAATCAATTCTTTCAAAAAAATATTTCATTGAGTTTTCTGTTTGAAAGATCGGCACACGTTCAAGAGCATAAACGTTACTGCCTTTGTCAACGTTGCCATATTTTATAGTAAAAGCTGCCTTATATCCAACAGCTTTAGCAATTCCTGCGATATGTAAATTGTAAGTACCAGTTGGATAAGCCAGAAAATCAACGCTATGACCTAAATGTTCCTCAAGCATTTTTTTTGAGTTGAGGAGCTCAGCACGAATTTCATCGTCAGGCAATTCCTCAAGTGCTCTATGGTTCAGCGTATGTGATTGAATGTTGAAACCATTCTTTTCCATCTCTTTAAGTTGTTCCCAAGTTAAATAATTCGAGTGCACGCCGGTAAAGCCCGGAACAACAAAGATCGTTGCACGCATTCCATATTTTTTTAGAATCGGCATAGCATTTGTATAATTATCAACATAGCCGTCATCAAAAGTTATAATTAACGGTCGCTCGGGCAAAATTAAATTTCCGTTTATACCTTCATAAAGTTCTTCAGGCGTGATCGTGACATAACCGTTATCTTTGAGATAGGCCATTTGTTCATCAAAAACTTGAGTCGGAACACAAAGCGCAATAAAATTATTTCCAACTTGATGGTAATTTAAAACTAAAACTTTTGCGCCGGAAGCGATCTCATCGATAGATTTTGCCGGAGCTTCTGCGGCTAATTTCGGCGTTGATTTTGGGAACATAAAAATTGTTGCCGTTATTGTAACGACGATCAAAAACAAAATTAAAAATAAAAATTTTTTCACCAACATCACCAGTATATTATGGGATTATGTTATTGATTTTGTTTGCAAGAAGTTTATTTCTTTCTTCAAGAAATTTTTTGAAATCTTTAGTGTACCAGAGATTTTGATCATTAGGTATAAAATGTCTTGTTAAAAAACTTGATTGATTTTTTGCCGGAACATTTTTTTGAAACCACTCGCCAAATTCTTTTGCTCTCTTTTCAGCACGATTTGTAATTGATTCTAATAACTGAAAATTTCCTACGCTATTGATCTCTTCATAATCGAAATTATTTGCAAGCAATGATTTTGGATGAATATGATCAATATCTACATTTTGAATATTAGATTGTCCATCATAAATCAGATACAAAATATAATTTATATCGAATAAATTCAAATTATCAGCAGTGATCGTTAAGCTGAAATTTCTGATTGGGTGATTTTCATAAACTTTTATTAATTCATCAACTGGAAAAACTTTATCCTTGAAATTTTTCAAGACAGAATGAATTTTATTAACGCCGGTTATATATGCAACCCAGCCTCTGCCACGACTCAAAAAAACTTCATTCAACAATGAAATGATTAGCCATTTCTTCATATTCTTGAAATTGTCATTTGTCGTATCGAATTTATCAAAAAAATTTTTCGGCGATTTTGACGAATGAAATATATGATAAGCTAAAAAATACAATGGTATTGCTGAACGACTTCTATTAGTTGCGAACCAATAATAATGCTGTGAATGCTCCAAAAAAGTTTTCAAAATGTCTAATGTCTCACGAATACGATTTTGGTGTGATGAAACCCAGTTAGCAAAATTCATATTATCTTGATTCGTGACCGTCAAATTCACAACTTCTTTAGTTGGTTGATCATTCAAGATCAACATTAACTTTATTAATTCGTTTTCACCAATTCCATATTTACCGTTATCAATCGAAGTATCACGCAAAAATTCTCTCATCTTTGGATCAAAAACTTTAAGCATTGAACTTGCTAAGACATAATTAGAAAGTACCGTACCACCATTATTAAGTCTGCGGAAAAGTTCCATTATCTGTTGACGTGCTGCGATTATATCATTCTTCTTGACTTGCACTCTTGAAATATTTATTCCTTCGTCATCGCCCATAATCTTACTGAAAAATTTTTCAATATTTTTTTCGATCAATTTAGTTTTGTTAAGA
This sequence comes from Selenomonadaceae bacterium, assembly GCA_017476425.1. Lineage (GTDB taxonomy): Bacteria > Bacillota > Negativicutes > Selenomonadales > Selenomonadaceae > Quinella. Next base: position 14,744 of record JAFUZV010000098.1, on the reverse strand, counting down.
TCAGTGATCGAATTATCACTTATTATTTTGTCAGCAATCGTATCAGCATCTTTAATTTCAGACAAATCATTAAAGATTTTCGGAACGCTGTAGAAAAACTGATCATTTTCTAACGATCCTTTATCAGCGAATTTAAAATTATAATTGTCATTCTTATAATCGCTGAAGAGATCGAAATAAAGTTTTTTTCCGTTATATGATCCCTTGAGTCCGATATAAAAACTTTGCAATCTCTGTTGACCGTCAATAACAAACCAATGTTCTTTATCAAGTTTATCAACAGATATAGTTTCCTTATAAGTTGCAATTTTATCTGATTTATTGTCAGCCGTCTTATAGTCATCAATGAATTTACGAAAATCAAATAATGGAGTAGAATTTTTTTCTTCTTCAATGCAAATGATCGCTCCAAAAGAATGACCTTTCAACACTGAATCAAAAAGCATTTCCATTTGATCTTCTTTCCAAACAAGTTCACGTTGAATGATAGGTAATACAATTTCACCAACTGAAATTTTTTCGACAACTTTTTTGATCGTTTCGTGTGCCCATTTAGCCATAATATTTTAACCTCAAATCAAAATAGCTGCTTTAATCAGCCGGACGCTCACCGGTTTTGCCGGTGAATTTGTGATAATTTCCAGTCTTGCGGCGGCTCATAAGTTCTTCAAAAAGTTCTTCAGGATTAATTCCGTGATAAGCAAGCAAAACTAAACAATGATACCAGAGATCGCCCATCTCATAAATAATTTCATTCTTTTCAAGATTCTTTGATGCAATGATCGTTTCAACTGCCTCTTCACCGACTTTTTTAAGAATTTTATCGTGACCTTTCGTGAAGAGATAATTTGTATAAGAACCTTCGACAGGATGACGCTGACGATCTTTTATCACTGAATAAAGTTCATTGATCACAAGTGCAAAATTCGGCTCAGGTTTTTTATCAATCGTTGCAAGTGCTTTATCATTTTCACCGAGACGACGACCACTAAAACAAGTATAAGTTCCTGTATGACAGGCAACACCTTTTTGTTTGACGTGGACTAAAATTGTATCGCCGTCGCAATCATAATCGATCTCGCGGACTTCTTGAGTATTGCCGCTAGTTTCACCTTTCTGCCAGAGTTGTTGACGACTGCGACTATAAAACCAAGTGTAACCAGTTTCTAAAGTCTTCTTCAGCGATTCTTCATTCATATAAGCAAGCATCAAAACTTGATCATTTTCGTCTTGAATGATCGCCGGAACTAAACCATTTGCATCGAATTTTATCATTGAAATATCAATTTCGTTAGTCATTTTAATTAAGCCTCCAAAAAATTTTTAATTGCTTGAGTTGTAACGGCGAATGAATTTTATCACAAGAAAATCACAAATACAATAGAATAAATTTTTTCAGATTGATAACTCATAAAGTTTCAAAACATCTGTTACAAAAAAAAGCTCCTTTATTACTACATTTGAATACAAATGCGTAAATAAGTTGCTTGCAATTAGTAATTTTAAGCCGCCGCAGTGAATGTCACTGAAAAAGTATTGTATTCGTAACTGATATTTCGGCTGATCAAAATAAATCTTTCTTCCGCTGAACACCAATGTCTTATTTCAGCAAGGCTGTTATCGCTCCACGATTCAAGAAAATTTGACATTTCACCTTTATTAACGCCTAAAGTTGCAAGAATCAAGACAAAATTTTCACCGAGCGTATTCATTGCAACGCTGTCATCTGCCTTGCCCATAATCATAATTTTTGAAACGAAACCTTCTTTGTTAGCAAAGAGACTGATCGCCGTGCCGTGCCCTGAAGGTCCATTTGCACAAAGATAAGTATCATAATTATCATTACTTAAAACATTCTGCGGCATTTTTTGAATAATCATATTGCTCTTACCCATTGCCTGAGCAATTTCGTTGAAACGATAATAAAATCCGTCGCTACCGTAATCACTGACTCTAACCGGCGAATGTGCAAAGCAGACATTTGAAATGATCATCGCCATAATGAAGAGAAATAAAATTTTCAACTTCATAATTTTTCACCTCGATCATTAGAATTTTGAATTTGAAATTTTATTGCCTTTACTATACAAAAAATTTTTTCTTATTACAAGCAAATTAAACAAATTTTAATCTCTTCAAAAAAATTGCTCATAAGTTTATGAAAAAAACTTCAAAAGGTTGCATAGCTGTGATATAATATCACAGGTATCTTAAAAAAATTTTTTTGCGAGGTGCAAATTCATTGAGTAATAGAGTTGTTATAACCGGTATGGGTGCGATCACACCGATCGGTATCGGTAAAGAAAATTTTTGGAAAGCATTGATCGAAGGCAAGAATGGAATTAAACGAATTACACATTTTGATCCGACTGATTATCCTTCACAGATCGCCGCAGAAGTCAATGATTTTAATTCAGAAGACTATATGGACAAAAAAGACGCTAAACGAATGGATCATTATACACAATTTTCACTTGCTGCGTCTAAACTTGCAATCGCTGATGCTAAAATCGATCTTGAAAGTGTTAATCGTGATCGTTTCGGCGTGATCATTGGATCAGGTATCGGCGGAATTGAGACACTTCATTCACAATACGAAAAGTTTTTTGATAAAGGTCCGTCAAGAATCAGTCCATTTTTCATTCCTATGATCATTCCGAATATCGCCGCCGGTCAAGTAGCGATTGAATTAAAATTGCATGGTCCTTCAATCTGTATTGCAACGGCTTGTGCAACCGGAACTAATTGCATTGGTGAGGCGTTTAAATTAATTCAACGCGGCGGTGCTGATCTTATTTTAGCCGGTGGAACTGAAGCAAGTATTTCACAAGCACCGATCGCCGGATTCTGTGCAATGAAAGCACTTTGCACTGATCATAATGATGATCCTGAACACGCCTCAAGACCATTTGATAAAAATCGTAGCGGCTTTGTTATGGGTGAAGGCTCTGGAGTTGTTGTCCTTGAAAGCCTTGATCATGCCAAAGCACGAGGCGCACATATTTATGCTGAGATCACAGGTTACGGAACGAATTGTGACGCTTATCACATTACAAGTCCTGCGCCTCACGGTGAATTTCAAGCAAAATGTATGCAGCTTGCTATTGATGATGCTGACGTTAAGCCGGAAGAGATCGACTATATCAATGCACACGGAACATCAACACATATGAATGACGAAGGTGAAAGCGAAGCGATTAAAACTGTTTTTGGTGAGCACGCTAAAAATCTTTCTGTCTCTTCGATTAAATCAATGATCGGTCATTTACTCGGAGCCGCCGGCGGTGTTGAATGTATTGCAACGGCGTTGACGATCGAAAATGATATTATTCCGCCAACGATCAATTATGAAACGCCTGATGAAAATATGGATTTGGATTACGTTCCGAACGTTGCAAAGAAAAAAGTTGTCAACAAAGCTATTTCAAATTCATTTGGTTTTGGCGGTCATAATGCTTGCATTCTTCTGCAAAAGTTTTCTGATTAATTGAAGGTGATAATTTAATGTCAGACACATTAGAATCATTTTCAGCAGAGGCGATTGAAAACGAATTAACCGATCAACGTCGACAAGAATTAAAAAATTTTTCGCAGAAGATCGAAGTTGAATTTAAAAATCTTGCTCTACTCAATGCGGCTTTAACTCATACTTCATACGCTAATGAGAAGGAAAAAACAATTCCGAACAATGAACGGCTTGAATTTTTAGGTGATGCCGTTTTAGAATTAGCGTCTAGCACTTATCTTTATAATCATTTCAATGAACTTTCTGAAGGTGAATTGACTAAGACGCGTGCAAGTATCGTTTGTCAAGCGACGTTATCAAAACTTGCAAAGAAGTTGGAGATCGGAAATTTATTACTTCTTGGACGTGGTGAAGAAAGTACCGGCGGACGTGAAAGGACTTCAATTTTAGAAGATTCATTTGAGGCGATCATCGGAGCAATTTATCTTGATCAAGGCTGGAATGTTGCAAAAGATTATGTTATTCGACAGCTTGCGCCGGAATTTGAAAATTCAAGTCACAAAAATTATCGTAAGGACTACAAAAGTTTTTTACAAGAGATCGTTCAACAAGATCCGTCAAGAAAAATTTCTTACGTTGAAATTAGTGTTACCGGTCCGGATCATATGAGAGTTTTTGAATTTGCGGTTGAGATCGACGGCAAAAGATATGGCGTTGGTCAAGGACGCAGTAAAAAGATCGCTGAACAAATGGCGGCTAAAGAAGCATTGAAAAATTTTAAATAAACAAACAAAAAAAGATCGGCAATCAATTAAATGAGAAGTCGATCTTTTTTATTAACAATTACTCAGCCTTCAGCCTTTAGCCCTCAACCCTTATTTTATATAAATTTTCAGCGTTGCGAGTTGTGACTTCAGCGATCTTTTCAAGTGATTCGCTACGAAGTTCAGCAATTTTTTTTGCAACTTCAACGACAAAAGCCGGTTCGTTTCTCTTGCCTCGATAAGGTGTCGGCGCAAGATAAGGTGAATCTGTTTCAATCAAAAGCATTTCAAGCGGAGTTGCTTTGATAATTTCCGGCAATTTCGCAGAATTTTTAAATGTCAAAGGTCCATCAACGCCGATCAAAAATCCTAATTTCAAAACTTCTTTCGACATTTCAAGCGAGCCGCTGAAACAATGAAGAACTCCACGAAGATTTTTAGCCTCATTCTTCAAAATCTTTAAAGCATCACCGTGTGCATCTCTTTCGTGAATGCATACAGGCAAATTTAATTGACGTGCAATATCAAGCTGTTGAATAAAAATTTTCTGTTGCAGTTCACGGCGATCAGAATCTTTTTCCCAATGATAGTCGAGTCCGATCTCACCGATCGAAACGACTTTATTTTTTTGTGCAAGTTCAGCGATTTTATCAGTAGCGTGATCAGTATTCAAAAAATCGTCGATCTCTTCAGGGTGAATACCAACACCGGCAAATAATCCTTCGTGTTCAGTTAAATTGATCGCATTGTTTGAAGTTTTAAAATCACCGCCGAAATTTATAATTCGAGTTACGCCTGCTGATCTTGCACGTTCAATAACTTCAATTCGATCATCAGAAAATTGATCATCGTCAAGGTGGCAATGAGTATCGACAAAAAAATTTTGAGTTTCCATATTTCACCTTCAATTAAGATTTTTATCACGGCGCAAATTATCAATCGCCTCAATAACTTGCTGAGAAGAAATTTTTGTGGAGCATTCATAAGCCCGTTCAGTTCCGCCGAACTTTGGACAAGTTTCATATTCGCCCCAATTAATATTAGTCCAATTATGGCAGCCGTGACAAGTAAGTCGATTATAAATTCTATAAGGCGTTTGAAATTCACACCAAGACGCAGTAATTCCGCTGATCAAAATTACCGGAATATCACAAGCCCAAGCAAGCCATGATAAACCGCTACCGCAACCTATGAAAAAATCAGCATAAGTCAAAAGATTTACACGATCGATCAATGGAATATCGCCGGTGAAATTCTCTGCATTTTTCGGCTTAGTAATTTTTATTCCGTGATCATGTTCCTCAGCATTTTTATCAATGCACAGCACTCGATAGCCTAAACTTTTCAAATACTCTATAACTTCATACCAGCCGGTTGGATTAAGCCATGTTTTGAAAGTTGCTGAAGTCTGCACGGCTATGCAAACATATTTTTCTTGAATTTGTCGCGGCTTAGTCGGTTTATAAATTACTTTTTCTGCTTGAGGCAAGTTCAAAATTTCTCGTCCAAGTTGTTCCATAGGTATTGATCTAAAATCTTCCGATATCATTAACGGATTTAATGTTGGTGAAATGTAATAAATTGCATAAGTATCCTCGTCAATTCCATCAACTAATTTAACATTCGGATAAAAATTTTCAATTAAGCAATTAAGATATTTTGGTACGGTACAAGTAACTTTGCAATTATAATATTTTCGGAAGGCTTCCATATAAGGAAAATTTACGACATTATCGCCGATACTTGTTGCAAGAAATTGAAAGTGTATTTTTTTATTAGATGGATTGAAAATATGATAAAAAACAAGTTTACCATCACGATATAAAATAATTTCCCAACGAACAAAAAATTTTTCAAGTGAAACCAAAGTAACTTCAGAAATATCACTATCAAAGAAAACGATCTTGCTTGAGTAATCAGAAATTTTTACATGCCAATTACCTTTTGGAATTTCCATTCGTAAGCCGACGTTGAAATCAATAAAAAGTCCTTCAATATTAGTTTGACCGGCAATAGACAATTTTTCAGCAGTAGTATGAAAAACGTTACCAGATTTATTTAGCTTGCTCTCGTTGTAGAAATCAGTGATCTTCGGACCGCTAAAGTAAACAATGGGATACTTCATAAAACTTTCTCCTCATTATTTAACTTCAATTCGTGGAAAGAGTTGTTGCGGCTTATTGATTTTATGATTGATCGGGAATTTTCCAAAAGTCAACGCATCTTCAATTTGAATTTTTTCAAAGTCATTCAAGTTGAGTTGTTCAAAAATTTTCTGTGCAGTCGACGGCATAAGCGGTGAAATTAAAATACTAATGATCCTTAACGACTCAACTAGATTATAAAGCGTATTTGAAAGCGTCTGTTTTTGAGTCTCATCTTTTGCAAGTTTCCAAGGCATAGTTTCATCAATATATTTATTCGCACGGCTGATAAAAGTCCAAACTTTTTTAACAGCGTCAGAAAGTTGAATATTTTCCATAAGATTTTTATATTCAGTTGCCGTGTTGATCGCATCATTTTTCAGCGATTTATCAATCTCACTTTCACCGTCAAAAGCGTTGACAATTCCGCCTTGAAATTTGTTGATCATATTAAGTGTTCTATGCAGAAGGTTACCGAGATCGTTAGCAAGATCAGAATTAATTCTAGTGATCAAAGCGTCACGATTAAAATTACCGTCTTGACCTAAAGTTATCTCACGAAGTAAGAAATATCTGATCGCATCAGCAGAAAATTCATCAATCAACAGCATAGGATCAACGACATTGCCGACGCTTTTACTCATCTTGCCGCTGTCAGTTATCAACCAGCCGTGTCCATAAATTTGTTTAGGTAACGGAAGATCAGCCGCCATCAACATTGCAGGCCAAATGATTGAATGGAATCTGACGATCTCTTTACCAACAAGGTGAATATCAGCAGGCCAAAACTTTTGAAAACGATCGGGATCATCATAAAACGGAGTAATGTAATTAATAACTGCGTCGAACCAAACGTAAATAACGTGCTTTTCATCGTCCGGCACAGGTATGCCCCAATCAAATGAAGTTCTTGAAATACATAAATCTTCTAAACCTTGCTTAATGAAGTTGATCATTTCATTACGTCTTGAAGTCGGAACAATAAAATCAGGATTTTTTTCAATGTGATCTAAAATTCGATCGGCGTAATTTGACAGCTTGAAAAAATAAGCCTCTTCAGAAACTTTTTCAACAGGACGATGACAATCAGGACAACAACCATTTTCGTCAAGTTGATGCTCTGTCCAGTAACTTTCGCAAGGTGTACAATAAAGTCCCGTGTAACTGCCTTTGTAAATATCACCTTTGTCTTGAATTTTTTTGAAAATCTCTTGAACAACTTTTTGATGACGCGGCTCCGAAGTTCTTATAAAATCATTATTTGAAATGTTGAGACGTTGCCAGAGTTCTTGAAAACCTTCAACGATCTTATCAACGTATTCAAGCGGAGTAACTCCTTGAGATTCGGCAGTCCGTTGAATTTTTTGACCGTGTTCATCACTGCCGGTTAAAAAGAATACGTCATAACCTGCAAGACGTTTAAATCGTGCAATAGCATCAGCGATCGTTGTGCAGTAAGCGTGACCAATATGAAGTTTTGCACTTGGATAATAAATAGGTGTCGTGATATAAAAATTTTTTTTATTCATAGTTTCCTCCGAAAAAAATTTTTTTAAACGAATGGAATTATAGCAACAAATAAAATTCATTACAAGACGAATTAAATTTTTGCGATCAAAATAAATTTGCAATGAAAAAATTTTTGTGATATATTAACGACAGAGCAATTCAAAAATTTTTCACGATGAAAAAAATCTTTCACGGAAGAAATAATTTCGGAGGTTTTTAATAATGGCAGTAAGTTTAGCAAAAGGTCAGAAAGTTGATCTGACAAAAGGTCGTCCGGGACTTAGCAAAATTATGATCGGTCTCGGTTGGGATACTAATCGTTATGACGGTCAATCAGATTTTGATCTTGATGCCGCAGCGTTCCTTCTCGGTGATACCGGCAAAGTTACAAGCGATGCTGATTTTATTTTTTACAATAATTTGAAACATACAAGCGGCGGTGTTGAACATTGCGGCGATAACTTGACGGGTAAAGGTGAAGGTGACGACGAAGAGATCAATGTCGATCTTGCAAAAGTGCCGGAAACGATCAAAGAGATCGATTTTACAGTTACGATTTTTGATGCTGATACTCGTAAACAAAATTTCGGTCAAGTTGAAAATGCATTCATTCGTGTTGTCGATTCATCAAACAATGAAGAATTGATCCGTTATGATCTCGGTGAAGATTTTTCAGTTGAAACGGCTGTTGTCGTCGGTAAACTTTATCGTCAAGGCACTGAATGGAAATTCCAGGCGATCGGTTCCGGTTTCAGCGGCGGACTTGCAGCACTCGGTAAAAATTTCGGCGTTAATGTTTAAAATAAGGTGATTGTTGATGAAAGTAAATGTACCAACAATATCTGTAATGATGCCGTTGTATAATACTAAAAAGTACGTTCAACAAGCAGTAGACAGCATATTAAATCAGACATTCAAAGACCTTGAAGTGGTGATTGTTGATGACGGTTCGACAGATGGAAGTTATGAGCTTTGTCAATCGTTATACGGTCGTGATAAACGTGTAAGAATGTTTCGTCACGAAAAAAATCAAGGTCCTGCACTTACTAGAAACGATGCAATAAGAAATACAAGAGGAAAGTATCTGGCTTTTTTAGATAGTGATGATATATTTTTACCTGAATTTTGTGAGACGCTTTATAAAATTGCAGAGAAAGAAAATGCCGAAGTAGTTTCAACTACAGGATATTTGATTTCAGATGGTGATGAGATACCAAAAGAGGGTAAAGGATTATCGAATATCGGTTTAGATGGGGTGCCGCCGGTAACCGAAACAAAATATATGACTCCATACCCCCCCCATTCAGATTATTTTCAGATGATCCAAATGAAATTGGATAATTACCTTAGAGGTGCTTATGGATTCGCCTGTTGTTTTAATAAATTATATTTAAAAGAATTTATCATGCGTCATAATATCTTCTGTACAAAAAAGGCTGAAGATATGTTCTTTGTATTTCAATGTATGCTGCATGCCGAAAGATATATAAAAGTTCCTAAAATGTTGAATGTATATCGAAATTTATCGTCTTCTACTTCACGCAATTTGCCTTCTTTTGAAGACTTGCAAAAAAGACTTAAAAGTATGAATGGGCTTTTGTCAGAGTTTGATAATTACATGAAAGATATTGATTTCTTCATTCAAAATCCTCATTATCGGTTTGCAGTACTTGAATTTGTTTTGACGATAATGGACAACCATAGTATGAATAGATATTATCCGACCGGACAAGGAATTATTCCCTTTGTATTGGAAGGTGCAAATCAAGAGATAGAAAAAATTTATGGTGAAAATGCGCCATTAGTTAAATGCTTGTTTCATCGTTCCCATTTACTTTATCAACAAAATTTGGAATTAATTGCAAAAATACAATCGCAAAGTTGAGAATCAAAAGGCAAAAAAATTTTTAATTGTATAGTGAAGGACACGGATGTTGATCATCGAAGTCAATAGCTATACATTTTTTTTGAAAAATAATCTTGAGGTGAAAAATATGTCAGTTAATCTTCAAAAAGGTCAGAAAGTTAATCTTACGAAGTCAGACGGCAGTAAACTTTCAAAAATTATGGTCGGACTCGGTTGGGACGCAGTTGAACAAAGCGGCGGCTTTTTAAGTAGAGTTTTCGGCGGCAAGAAAGATATTGACTGTGATGCATCAGTCTTTCTTTGCAAGCACGGAAATCTCAAAGAGTCAGATGACATTGTTTACTATCATAATTTAGAGCATAGATCCGGCGCAGTTAAGCATATGGGTGATAATTTGACTGGTGAAGGTGAAGGCGACGACGAAGAAATTTTTGTTGATCTTAGTAAATTGCCGGAAGAATATGATCGACTTGTCTTTGTCGTGAATATTTATCAAGCCGTCGAGCGTAAGCAACATTTCGGAATGATCAAGAATGCTTTTATCAGAATCGTTGACAATGAAACTAACACTGAACTTTGTCGCTATAATCTCAGTGAAAATTACGAAGGAATGTATGCAATGGTTGTCGGTGAAGTTTACAAAAAAGGTGATACTTGGAAATTTAACGCAGTCGGCAGTGGTACGAAAGATACCGGCTTGAAAGATTTAAGTCAAAGATTTGTTTAAAAAAATGTAGAATTAAGAATGTAGAATGTAGAATTAGAGTAACGAGCATTCTAAATTAATTTTGGAGTTGGTGAATTAAAATGATCATTGGCGTATCAAAAGAGATCAAGAATAATGAAAATCGAATCGGCTTAACGCCTGCAGGTGCTGAAGCACTGATTAAAGCCGGTCATAAAGTGCTGATCGAAAAAGATGGTGGATTAGGTAGCGGCTTTAGCAATGAAGATTATCAAGCAGTCGGCGCAGAAATTATTTCAGATAAGAAGTCAATTTTCGATCAAGCTGAAATGATTATCAAAGTCAAAGAGCCGTTAGCAGAAGAATATGATCTTTTCCACGAAGGACAAATTTTATTTACGTACTTACATTTAGCACCGGAGCCGGAATTAACGAAAGCACTTTTGAGAAATAAAGTTGTCGGAATTGCTTATGAAACGGTCGTCGGTAAAAATAATACTTTGCCGTTGCTTGCACCTATGAGTGAGATCGCCGGTAGAATGTCGATTCAACTCGGAGCGCAATTTTTAGAAAGTCAATATGGCGGACGTGGTATTTTATTAGGCGGTGTTAGTGGTGTTGAGGCGGCGCAGGTTGTAATAATCGGCGGTGGTATCGTCGGAACGAATGCCGCAAAAATGGCTATGGGTTTAGGTGCAAGAGTTACGATTATTGATCTTTCGATCGATCGACTTCGTTATCTTGATGATCTTTTTGGCGGTAAAGTTCAAACGATTATGTCAAACAGTTATAATATTGCTGAATGGACAAAACGGGCTGATCTTCTTGTTGGTGCTGTGTTAATTCCGGGTGCAAAAGCTCCAAAACTTGTAACTGAAGAGATGGTTAAAACGATGAAAGCCGGATCAGTGATCGTTGACGTTGCGATTGATCAAGGCGGTTCAGTTGAGACTTCTGATCATTGCACGACGCACGAGAATCCGACTTTTGTTAAACACGGTGTAATTCATTATTCAGTTGCTAATATTCCGGGCGCAGTTGCAAGAACGGCAACTTTAGCTTTGACTAATGCAACTTTGCCTTATGCTTTGAAGATCGCTAATCAAGGTTATAAGATTGCTTGCATAAATGATCCTGGACTTGCAAAAGGTATTAACACGATTGAAGGCAAGCTGACGAATAAGGCAGTTTCTGAGGCGTTGAATATCGAATATACTTCTGTTGAAAATTTTTTGAAGTGATTGAATTATGAAATTTGAAGAAATGAAATTATCGCCGGAACTTGTTGAAGCCGCAGGATTTGAAGAGCCGACTAAGATTCAAGAAGTAACGATACCGAAAATTTTAGAAGGTATGAATTTGATCGGGCAAGCTCCAACAGGAACAGGCAAGACATTAGCATATTTATTGCCGATCTTTCAAATGATCGATTCGTCAAATTCAAATGTGCAAGCATTGATCTTATCGCCGACTTATGAACTTGTAATGCAGACAGCAAGAGTTTCGCAGGAACTTTCAACGAAGGTTGATCAACAACTCAATACATTAGGATTGATCGGTGGCGCAAATATAAATCGACAGATCGAATCACTCAAGAAGAAGAAACCACAAATGATATCAGCGTCACCAGGTCGAATTTTAGAATTATCACGAAAAAATAAATTGCACTTTTCAAATTTAAGATTTTTAGTTATAGATGAGTTCGATCGCTTGCTTGACGATCAAAATTATTCAACGATCAAAGAAGTATTAAAACTACTGCCGAAAAATATTCAAATGTTAATGTTTTCAGCGACGATCACCAAAAAAGCAATGAATAGATCAGAAGAGATCGGACAATTTGAATTATTCAAAGTAACTGATGATCTTAAATTTGCGGCGGCTAATGAAAATTATTTTTCAATCGTTAATTATCGTGATAAGATCGCCGAAGTTAGAAAGTTGACGCGGAAATTGTTAATTAATCGTGGACTTGTCTTTGTAAACAGTAATTTTTCTGCAACTAATGCACTTGAAAAACTTCGTCACGATGGTATTAAAGTCGAATCATTGATCGGCAATGCAAACAAGATGGATCGCAAGCAAGCGATTGAAAAATTCAAAAGCGGCAAATGTCAACTTCTCTTGTCAACTGATCTTGCCGCTCGTGGTCTTGATATTGCTGATATTGATTACGTGATCAATATTGATTTTCCTGAAGATGCAAAAGTTTATTTACATAGAGCCGGACGAACCGGACGCGCCGGAGCAGTCGGCAAAGTTATAACGCTTATTGATCATAATGAATTGCACAAGATCGATGAGTTAAAAAAATCGCTTAAAGTAAATTTCGTTGAAATTTGACAAAAAAATTGAGACTTTGAAAGCCTCTCAGATTGTAGAAAAAATCGCTCTTGAATAAAAATTCTTGAGCGTTTTTTTTGATTTTATTTTCTCAACGTTGACCAAGATAATTAGTAACGAATTGCTGAGCCGTACGACCATTGCGCCCGGAATGAGTCATTTCCCAACGCAAACCTTCAATTCGCAATTTCTCATCATCAAGTTCAATACCTTGCTTTTTAAGCATAAAACGAATTATTTCTAAATATTCCGCTTGAGACGGAGCGTAATAATAAATTATCAGTCCAAAACGATCCGAAAGTGAAATTGTTTCATTAACGCTGTCATCTCGATAAAGTTCATCTTGTGAATCATTACGATCACGCCACGTTTCACGGATCAAATGTCTTCTATTACTCGTTGCATAGATCAAAACATTTTCAGGGCGTGCCTCAACACTGCCTTCAATCGCTGACTTTAAATATTTATATTCTGCCTCTGATTCTTCAAATGATAAATCGTCCAAAAATATTATAAAACGTTTGCTTGCAAATTGCCTTAATTCTTCCATAATTTCAGGTAAATTTTTTAATTGCGGTTTAGTCAACTGCAGAAGTCTTAAACCACGATCATAATATTCATTTGCAAGAGATTTAACACTTGAGGACTTGCCGGTGCCGCGAGCACCAACTAAAAGAACATTATTTGCAGGCTTTTTGTTAATAAATGCCTCAGTGTTTCCGATCAATAATTCTTTTTGATGATCATAACCGATCAGATCAGAAAGCTGCATATTTTCAAAATGTTTAATACCAATCAATTTATTATCCCAACGAAATGCACGATAATTAGCAATATCACCATAACCATATTGACGATAATAATTTATAAAAATCTCAGCAATTTCTTCAGTATTTTTAGCATTGTCAATTAATTTTTCAATTTCTATCAAATTTTTATTAGTTTTTAAGATCGTAGGTTGATAATTATTTACAAATTCATTTTCGACAAATTTTATTGAATTTTTTAAGATCGGCTGTAAAATTTTAATGTCATTGATAAATGCTTTTTTGAGACTTTCACCAATTTTTCCACCAGATTTTTCTATCGTTTGAGAAACTAAATTCGGCTTTTCCGTCAACAAATTAATCAAATATCCTCTGATCAAATTTCCGGATAAACCTAACTTTTCAGCCTTATCAATGAGTGATACAGTTATATCAGTTGCATAAAATTCATTTGATAAATTACTGATAACCTTATCTTTGATCAAATGTCGACAAACAAGTAAACTAAATAAATTCAAAATTATCAACCTCCACATATTAAAACAGCCGCCGATCAGGCGACTGCGAATTTACAAACCTGGCAGGGGCAGAAGGACTTGAACCCTCAACTTACGGTTTTGGAGACCGTTGCTCTACCAATTGAACTATACCCCTATGGGGCGATTGATGGGGATCGAACCCATGCGTGCCGGAGCCACAATCCGGAGTGTTAACCGCTTCACCACAACCGCCATATTTAATTATAAAACAATTATAAAACTTTACAATTAAAGCGCAATTCACAATGAATCACGCAGTAATTTTGAAATTCTTAATCGGCGAAACCCATCGTTACCAGATCGTTTCCAATCAAGTGAGATAAGGCGCAATAGTGCTTAACTTCTGTGTTCGGTATGAGAACAGGTGATCCACTACGCAATCAACGCCGAATTTGTGAATTGAGAAGAGAAACCATACGATATATTAGTACTGGTCTGCTTCACATGTTACCATGCTTCCACTTCCAGCCTATCAACCTTGTCTTCTTTAAGGTATCTGAGAGAGTTTATTTCGAGATAAGTTTCACGCTTAGATGCTTTCAGCGTTTATCTTGTCCGCTCGCAGCTACTCAGCTACACACCTGGCGGCATGACTGATACACCGGAGGAGCGTCCACCCCGGTCCTCTCGTACTAAGGGCAGTTTCTCTCTACTCTCTTT
>JAFUZV010000097.1 GCA_017476425.1 Selenomonadaceae bacterium | reverse complement strand
CAGTCAACGTGAGCATAGTGGCGTTTATCAGTCTCATACTCAACGTGAGCAGTGTTGATCGTAATACAGCGTTCACGCTATTCAGGTGCTTTATCGATATTTGCGAAATCAACGATTTGGTTAGTTGCTGAAGGCATTCTTGTTGCTAAAACTTTCGTAATAGCTGCCGTCAAAGTAGTCTTGCCGTGATCGATATGACCGATAGTACCAATATTAACGTGCGGTTTGCTACGATCAAATTTCTGTTTTGCCATTTAAATAATCCCCCTAAATTTAATTCGGAATGGATAATTCGGAATTAGGAATTTTTATTAGTCAATTCCGCATTCCGCATTCCTAATTCATAATTAATTTATTACTCGCCTTTATTTTTAGCAATAATAGCGTCTGAAATTGTCTTTGGAACTTCATCATAATAAGCAACTTCCATTGAATAATTGCCGCGACCTTGTGTCTTTGATCTCAAGTCTGTTGAATAACCGAACATACTTGAAAGCGGTACAAAACCTCTAATAACTTGAACGCCGCCGCGAGGTTCCATTCCGTCAATGCGTCCACGTCTTGAATTGAGATCGCCTATTACGTCACCCATATACTCTTCAGGCACGGTAACTTCAACTTTAACATAAGGTTCAAGCAATACAGGATGAGCTTTTTCAGCAGCATTCTTGAAAGCGATCGATCCGGCGATTTTAAATGCAGCCTCTGAAGAATCGACTTCGTGGAAACTGCCATCATAAACCGTTGCTTTGACATCAACCATTGGATAACCGGCAAGCACACCATTTTCCATAGCCTGCTTAATACCAGCTTCAATAGGATTGATATATTCTTTCGGAATTACGCCGCCAACGATCTTATTTTCAAATGCAAAGCCTGCGCCTGTCTCTTGTGGTTCAATTTCAATCCAGCAATGACCATATTGACCGTGACCACCGCTTTGACGAATGAATTTACCTTCAGCTTTAGATGATTTACGAATTGTTTCACGATATGCAACTTGAGGCTCACCGACTTTACAATCGACTTTAAATTCTCTAAGCATTCGATCAACAATAATTTGTAAATGCAATTCACCCATACCTGAGATAATGACTTGACCAGTTTCAGCATCAGTGCGAACCTTGAAAGTTGGATCTTCTTCAGCAAGTTTTTGAAGTGCAATTCCCATTTTCTCTTGATCATTTTTCGTTGCAGGTTCAACAGCAACTGAGATAACAGGATCAGGAAAATTCATTGACTCCAAAATGATCGGCTTAGTCTCTTCACAAAGAGTATCACCGGTAGTTGTATCTTTTAAACCAACTGCCGCCGCAATGTCACCGCTATAAACTATGTCAATTTCCTTACGATTATTTGCGTGCATTTGCAAAATTCGTCCGATACGTTCTTTCTTGCCTTTCGTCGAATTGTAAACGTAAGAACCGGATTTAAGAGTGCCGGAATAAACTCTGAAAAATGCAAGTTTACCAACATAAGGATCAGTCATAATCTTGAAAGCAAGAGCTGAAAATGGTTCTTCATCACTTGAAGGACGTTCTTCAGTTTTATCATTTTCAGGATTTACACCTTGAATCGGTGGAATATCCGTTGGTGCCGGCATATAATCAACAATCGCATCTAACAGCGGTTGCACACCACGATTTCTGTAAGAAGTTCCACAAGTTACCGGTGTCATTGTGCATTCAATAGTTGCTTTTCTGATAACGGCTTTGATCTCTTCCTCAGTGACTTTTTCGCCGCCGAGATATTTTTCCATAAAGTCATCATCTTGTTCAGCACAAGCCTCAAGCAACTTATCGCGATATTCTTCAGCGATCTCACGCATATTATCCGGAATTTCGATCTCATCAGCAACTTTACCAAGATCGTCTTCATAGACGATCGCTTCCATTTTAACAAGATCAATTATTCCTTCAAATTTATCTTCAGCACCGATCGGCAGTTGAATTGCTACTGCGTTTGTGTGAAGACGATCACGCATCATTTGAATGACGTTGAAGAAATCAGCACCGGTAATATCCATTTTGTTGACATAAGCCATTCTCGGAACGCTATAACGTTCAGCTTGTCGCCAGACCGTTTCAGTTTGAGGTTCAACGCCGCCGCGAGCCGTTAAAATTGCAACTGCGCCATCAAGAACTCTGAGTGATCTTTCAACTTCAACTGTAAAATCAACGTGTCCCGGCGTATCAATAATATTAATTCTATGATTTTTCCAATGACAAGTTGTTGCTGCTGAAGTTATCGTAATACCGCGCTCTTGTTCTTGAACCATCCAGTCCATTGTTGCTGCGCCGTCGTGAACTTCACCGATTTTATGATTGATACCGGTGTAGAATAAAATTCTTTCAGTCGTTGTAGTTTTACCGGCATCGATATGCGCCATTATACCTATATTGCGAGTTTTTTCTAATGAAAACTCTCTTGACACTGTTTTTATCGCTCCTTTAAATTAATTCGGAATGCGTAATTAGGAATGTTGAATTGTTTTTAATCTTATAATTCAATTCTACATTCTGCATTCTTAATTCTGAATTAATCTTACCAGCGGTAGTGAGCAAAAGCCTTATTAGCTTCCGCCATCTTATGTGTGTCTTCTTTCTTCTTGATTGATGCGCCTGTATTATTAGCTGCGTCCATAAGTTCCGCAGATAATCTAGCGTCCATAGTTTTTTCGCCGCGAAGTCTTGCATAATTTACAAGCCAGCGAATACCTAAAGTCATACGACGATCAGGACGAACTTCAACAGGAACTTGATAGTTAGCACCGCCAACACGACGTGCACGAACTTCCAAAACAGGCATTACATTTTTAAGTGCCGTCTCGAAGACTTCAAGCGGATCTTTTCCGGTTTTTTCACGAATTGTATCAAAAGCATCATAAACAACGCGTTGAGCAACACTTTTTTTACCGGAAAGCATAACTTTATTTATAAACTTTGATACTGTTTTTGAATTGTAAACCGGATCAGGTAATACATCTCGTTTCGGCACAGAACCTTTTCTTGGCATTTTTAAACCTCCTTTGTTAGTGATTAGTGATCAATTTAATTTCTCAATTCACTAACAACTATTACTTTTTCTTTGCCTTAGCTTTCTTAGCACCGTACTTTGAACGAGACTGATTTCGATCTTGCACACCGGCAGTATCAAGAGTGCCGCGAATGATATGATAACGAACGCCCGGCAAATCCTTAACACGACCGCCACGAATTAATACGACGCTATGTTCTTGTAAATTATGTCCAATACCTGGAATGTAAGCAGTAACTTCAATGCTGTTAGTTAAACGAACACGAGCGACTTTACGAAGAGCCGAATTAGGCTTTTTAGGCGTTGTCGTATAAACACGAGTACATACTCCTCGTTTTTGAGGACAATTTTTTAATGCCGGAGCTGTAGATTTTTCAGTCAAACTTTCGCGACTTTTTCTAACCAGCTGATTTATTGTAGGCAATTATAAGCCTCCCTTCATTAAAGCAAATTTTTTTAAAAATTTTTTTCTCAAACGCAGAGCAATATTAGCATTTGATTTTTCGCTTGTCAATAGTGAATTGAATATACATTTTTTCTTGAGGTTCTTTGTCAAATATAAATTGACAAAAAATTTTTCAAGCTAATTTTTTAAATTTATTTTCATATTCTTGTTAAAAAATTTGTCAATCACAAAATCGTAATATATAATTAAAAATAATATGAACAGAATTATAGGAAGTGAAAAATTTCGTGCAAAGAATTGTAGTTGCCGTTGGAATATTTTTTATGTTAATCGGCGTGTTCGGTCTCTCATACACTTGGCATTATGATAACCGAACAGCAGACAGTTTATCAGAATATGCAAAGATAGAATTTAATGTTTCACGTGACGGCGATGGAAATATTGAAGGTGCAGTTATGTCACTTTGGGATTATAGATATGATCGTTCGGAACTTTTACCGAAAGCAATAATTTTTATTGACGGTGCGCCTTGGGATTTAAGAGCAACAGTTAAACATACGCCGCCGCCGATGAGTGGTGACAGATTCAAAAGTGAAAATAAATTATTCGTTGAGTTTCCACGTGCAAGTTTAAAATCAATTTTAAATTCAGAATCAATACGTTTCAGATTTTTTTATGACAGCGGACAATCGATCGATCTGCCTCTTAATGCAAAAGATTTAGCGGCGTGGAAAAGAAAATTACGATGGTAAAAAATTTCAATAAAAAAAGCATTCGATCAAATTTAATCGAGTGCTTTTTTGATTAAATGATTCCTTCAAAATTTTTATTTCGATACTGCGTCCTCAAACCAATCAAAATTAACTTTATAATGTTTTTCTTCTTCTTCAGTGTAAAAGTCAAAAATATTTTGCAATTCCTTAGTCGTCAAATATCTTTCGATCGAATCATAAATTCCATACTCACGGATCAGATCGACGGCGTAATTTGTAATGTTAGTATGTTTAAAGCCATCTTTTATCATCTCGTTGCCCATATGTTGAAATTCAATTAAAGTCCTTGATGCACCTTTTAAAATCTGATCGATCAATAAACTTGTCTGCTCCGTTGAATAACCATTTTTAAAAGCGGCATCTCTGATCGACTTTATGATTATGTAAGACAAAAAAGTATTTGCAAGGATAAATTTTCTGACCTTCTCAAATTCTTCTTCATTATTGACTTCAACAATTTTTCCGAAACTCAAAAGCATATCACGAATAATTTTTTTTGAATCGTCCGTGACATTATTTCCGGCAACAAATGCACTTAAACCTTCGCCACTAATGATTGACGGATTAATCGTCAAACGAACAACGGAATTTTTTGGAAAGAAATTTTGAATAAACACAAGTCCTATGCCTTCAATGATCGAAATAATCAGCGTATCATTTGGAACTTTATCAGCGATTTTTGAAAATGTATCCTTAGCATCATCATATTTTGAAGTTACGATCAACATCGCCGCCTTGTCGATAAATTCATTTATATCAGTGACAGCATTGACATTATATTTCTTTCGCAATTCACCACAACGTTTTTCACTCTGCGCTAAAACATAATAATTACTGAGATCACTTTGTGACGTTACGTTAAATTCAGTCTGGTTTTCACTTCGAGCAAGTGCAGTTAGAATTGTTTCTGTTATAAAATCGTCGTTAGCAATTAAGCCTTTAATTGTCAAATTTTCCATATCATTCACCCTTCAAAATTAATTGCTCAAAATGAATATAATACGCACTGATGCTGAACAAGTCAACGTACCGCCTTCAATCGGCGTTGCATAATCAGCCATCGCCATTTCAGCTTTCATCATCATACTATTTGATCTCATTACATCAACACCGCCGGTATCAATAGAAATATTTTGCACACCAACGATTGACTTTCCAAGTTCACGAGCAACTAATTCAGCACGTTGTTTAGCGTCACGAATCGCCATAACTAACGCCTCATCTTGCAATTTCTTACGATTCTTGATCCCGAAGTCAAGAGAATTAATATTATTTGCGCCGTGACTTAATGACGCGTCGATAACTTTTCCGACAAGACTTAAATCATCAAGGACAATATAAACCGTGTTATTAACGATATAACCGTTGATCTCATTGCGACGGTTTTCATCTTGACGATAAGTCGGTCTGAAATTATAGTCAGAAGTTCTGATATATTTTCTCTCAACGCCAAGTGAAACGATCGAATTAATAATATCCTGCGCCGCTTTAGCATTCAACGCTTGTGCACGTGATGCATCACGATCTTGAGTCTGCACACCGATTGAAATTGTTGCACGATCCGGTGCCGCCTCAACTATACCTTGACCATTAACAGAGAGTAGCGGCACTCTTTCCTCAGCCGCAAATGCTTTTGTTGTCATCAAAGTGATCATTAAAAACGGTATGATCAGCATTAAAATATTTTTCATAACAATTCACCTCACGAAAAAAATTTTTTCAATTACACCGAAATTATATCATAAAAAATTTTTCTTGAAAAAATAATTTTGAATCAGTGCAAAAAAAAAAATTTCTATTTCCAAATCGATCGGAAATAAAAATTTTCATTGATCATTTTTGCAAAGCACGTAGATTTTTAATTGCAACAGGTAAATTATTCATCACGTCAGAGGCTATAAGTCCATCAGAGTTTTCAGCAAATGCAAGATCGCCTGCTGTGCCGTGAAGATAAACACCGGCGATCGGTGCAAAAGGTGTTTGTTTAATCAGTCCGGCGATCGCTCCTGCTAAAACGTCACCGCAGCCGCCGGTCGCCATACCTTCATTACCAAGCGAAGAAATAAAAATTTCACCGTTAGGATATGCAACGATTGTACTTTCAAATTTCGCAACAAGAATCGCTCTGAAATTTTGTGCGGCTTGTCGAATCGTCTCAACTAAATTGTTTCTAAGTTCCTCAACAGTCGTATTCAATAACGTTGCTAACTCACCAAGATGTGGCGTTAAGATCGGAATTTGCTTGCAATTCTTCAAAGCCTCAACATTTCCATTGAAAGCGAAAAGTGCATCAGCATCTAAAATTAATTGTTTGTCGACAACCTCAACGATTCTTTGAACAAGATCGATCGTCTCTTTCTCACGACCAAGACCGGGACCGATTAATATTGCGTCGACTTTCTCAACTAAATTTAAAATTTGACTGACTGCTTTTTCACCGCCAATTATTCCACTTTTGACTTCAGGCAACGGAACAGTCATCACTTCAGTCAGCTTGACTTCAAAGATTGAATTTAAACTTTCAGCAACAGCAAGAGTTACAAGCCCTGCGCCGGTTTTAAGTGCTGACATTGACGCAAGCGATGCCGCGCCGGTCATTCCACGTGATCCGGCAATGATCAAAATTTTTCCGACACTGCCTTTATGTGATTCTTTTGGACGATTAGGCAAAAGAGTAATTGCAAGTTCATCATTAATCAACGTTTGATGAAGATCATTGATCAGCAGCTGCGAAGGAATACCTATATCATCAATCAGAAGTTCACCGACGTACGACGCACCCGGACAAATGTAATGACCGAATTTCGGAAGACCAAGCGCAACAGTACAAGTTGCATTGATCGCCGTCTCACCAACTTGTCCGCTGTCAGACTCGACACCACTCGGAAGATCGATCGAAATTACAGGCTTATTTGTCGAATTAACAAGTCTAACAAGTCTTAAAACTGACGGACGAAGTTGACCGCTAAAGCCTGTACCTAAAATTCCGTCAACGATCACATCAGAAAATCTCAACGTAACTTGCAAGCGTTCCCAAGCCCGATCAGTTTCAAGCGATTGAAGTTCAATTCCCATACCTCTAAGCGTCTTCATTTGTACGATTAATGATTCAGTTCGATGAGCTTTATTGCCGATCAAAAAAATTTTTATCCTTGCGCCGAGATTCGATAAATACCTGGCGGCAACAAGTGCATCACCGCCGTTGTTTCCACTGCCTGCAAGAATACAAATACTTTTTTTGGAAATTGCCTCTATAACGTGGCAGACCGCTTCGGCAGTTTTTCGACCGGCATTTTCCATTAGAACAAGTTCACTTATACCGAACTCCTCGATCGACTTTTTATCAATCTCACGCATTTGTTTTGCTAAAGCAATCTTCATTTTAAAGTCTCCACATTCAAAAATTTTTTTATTTAATTCATTGTCTCAAAAATACAAGTTGCAACTGCATAATCTCTTGAATGACTCAACGAGATTTTCATATTAATAACTTTCATATCAGAAATTAATTTTGCCGCTTGATCGCTGACATTGAGATAAGGACAACCTAATTTATCATTGAGAATTTCAACACAAGTCAACGGGCAAATTATACCCGTGCCGAGTGCTTTAAAAAAAGCCTCTTTGCCGGCAAAACGTACGGCGTAAGAGGCTGCTGCAAGTCTTCCTCGACTTTTGCAGTAATTTATTTCGTTCGTTGTAAATACTCGTTTAATAAAATGTTCACTTTTAACAGCGCGAGCAATTCGATCAATTTCTATAATATCCGTTCCTATTCCGCTGATCATTTTGCAACTAAGTCCGCATCTGATTGTGGTCCTGCAATACCTTCATTTGGATTGAATCTTAACGATCTGGCGATCAAAATCTCAACACGGCGATTAGTCTGCTTACCTTCTGCAGTATCATTATTTGCGATCGGACGATATTCACCATAACCGATCGCCGAAAATCTTGCAGGATTTAAATCTTGATTTATCGACAAAAGATACTTCATAAAAGTCAATGCTCTTGTTGAACTTAATTCCCAATTTGATGGAAATCTTGCATTGCTGATCGGATCAGTATCAGTATGACCTGAGATCAAAACACGTTCAGGTATCGAGGCTAATAAACCTGCAACGATCGGCCCTATTCGTGCGGACTCCGGAACAAGATCAGCTGATCCGGAAGGAAATAATGCTTTCTCTTTAATACGGATCATTAAGCCTTCTTCTTCTAATTGCGTTGAAAGTTGTTCCTGCAAATTATTTTGTTGAATATAATCATCAAGTTGACGCTGAATACTTTCAAGTGTTTGATTCTCTTGAATATAAGCTGCGTTACCCATATCTTCACTTGCCATAATTTCACGCTGTGAACTTACATTAGGACCCATTTGATTGAAGAATGACGGACCGCCCATATTAAACGCCGCCGAAAAAGCCTGTGCTAAAGCCGTTATCTTAGTTTGATCCGTCTGAGTGATTGCAAACAATGCAATGAATAATGCCAACAATAGAGTCATTAAATCTGAATAAGGCAACAACCAAGCCTCACTGGCTTCTTCTTCGTGGGCTTTACCACGTTTTTTTCTTGCCAACACATTCACCTCTTTTTTAATTAGGAATTCGTAATTCGGAATGAGGAATTAATAGAATTAAAAATTTTAAATTCCGCATTCCGCATTCAACATTCCGAATTAATTATTCTCCGCCGCCTTTGATAGCTTCACGCTCATTTTGTGGAATAAAGACCATCAATTTAGCTTCAATAGCTGTTGGTGAATCACCGGCTTGCAATGAAAGGATACCTTCAATGATCATACGTTTAATTCCGATCTCTTCAGCAGATTTCAATTTTAACTTGTTTGCAAGCGGCAACCAGATAACGTAACCGGTGAAGATACCAAGAATCGTAGCAACAAACGCCGCCGAAATAGCGTGACCGAGTTTATTAACGTCTGACAAGTCTGCAAGTGCCGCGATAAGACCAACAACCGCGCCGAGAACGCCCAGCGTCGGTGCATAAGTTCCTGCTTGAGTGAAGATCGAACGTCCTTCACTGTGACGACCTTCCATAACGGCAAGTTCAGCATCAAGAACATCACTGACAAAATCCGGATCCATACCGTCGATAACCATACTTAAACCATTGCGGAAAAATGGATCTTGAATTTCACCAACTTTGTTTTCAAGAGCAAGAATACCTTCACGACGTGCGATCTGTGAAAGTTCAATGAAGAGTTTCACGAGTTCAGCTTTACTTTGTGATTCCGGTGCTCTAAACGTCAATTTAAACAGTGTCGGTAACTTTTTAACTTGGTCCATAGGGAATGCATTAAATAAACAGGCGAATGTTCCGCCGATGATTATCAAGAACGCCGCCGGATTATTTAACGCTGTCAGCGGCGCACCTTTTAAGATCATGCCGACGAAAACCGAGATAAAACCTAAAATTACTCCTATTACTGTCGACTTTTCCAAAATAAATTGCCTCCTCTATCATTCGAGGTTTCACGAAAACAAATACTTTTAAAAATTCTATTCAATGTTGATATAAAAATTCCTACAACTTTTTAAAAAATTTTTTATTTCAACATTGCAACGATCAAAATTTTTTTAAGTGAGGAAATTAATTTTTCATCAAATTATCCATTCGTTTGATCGGCTCAGATAAATCCATATGACCTGCAAGCGTTTCAACTTCTTTGCCGTCGATCAAAAATCTAACTGACTTGACTTCATTAAATTCAGTGAGAGTATTAACAACGGAGCCGATCAAAAATTCTTCGCCGGTTGATCCGCCAACGAATCCATTTTTGATCTTTTTATCAAGATCAACTATTGCCGTGCCATCTTTAACCTTGACACTCAAAAGTGGTGAATTGTTCGGAATAACACTTGTTAAATTCTTTTCAGTCGGTGGAGTCATAACCGCTTCAACAGCCGCTTTATATTTATCATCGTTATCGCTGACTTTGATTTCTCTATTTACGCCGATAAGTCTCAAGCCGCTTTCATCAGGATAATAAACTTTAATTTTCATCTCTTGTTGTTTCCTCACTTCATTATTTTTCTGATTATCTTTACTTTTTGGCGGAGGATTCGGCGGCAAGCCAGGCTCTTTATTTTCCGGTTCAGTTAAAACTTCTTGTTTATTCTCCTGCTTAGGATTATCAACAACTTCACCATCGCCGCCGGTATTACCTTGATTATCGCAGCCGACGCAGATCAACATTATTGAGATCATCATCAACATTAAAATTTTTTTGATAATGTTCATTAAGAAAAATCTCCTTCATTTAGTCATTAAAATTTCCATTCGGATTTATTCCTAAATATCTTTTAATCGCACGTGTTATTGCTAATGCTAATTGCTCTTGATAATCATTGTCCGACAAAAGATTTTCTTCAACAGGATTTGTAATAAAAGCAAGTTCAATCAATGATGCCGGTACTGAAGTATGTTTTAAAACGTAGAAATTTGCGCCTTTAACACCACGATTAGCCAAGCCGCCAAAATTTACAAGTTCCTCATTCAAAATTCTTGCAAGTCTTTCACCTTCAGCACTTCCCCAATAATAATATGTTTCCATACCGTGAGTTGAAGGATTTGAAAAAGCGTTGCAATGAATACTGATGAACAATGCAGCATTTGAAGGTGATTTATCAACTCTTGCTTGAAGTTCTTGACCATTGCTTGCACCTGCCCAAGCAACGTCACGATCAGTTGTCCTTGTCATAATGACTTCTGCGCCGGAGTCAGTCAACATTCTTTGAACTTTTTTTGCAACGGCTAAAGTTACTTCTTTTTCAGTAACGCCATTATAACCAACTGCACCGCTGTCACTGCCGCCGTGTCCTGCGTCAATTACAATACTGCCTTCACCAACTTGATAGCTGTCACCTTGAGAACTTTCAAAATCTTTAAATGGATTCGTCTTGTCAATGTCGATCACAATTCTATTAGGCTTTTTATCCTTGCGATTTGCCGGTAAAGTGTAAGCCTTGTAACTGTTATTACCGATCGTCGTCGTAAGATTGAATTGTAAACGAGTATAATTAATTTTTACTTCGTTGATCGAAACGGTTTCTGCGCCGCTAAGTTCGATCGAATTATTCTTTTTTCTGCTTAATTTGCCCGGAATAGTGTTATCAAGATCAATTAAAATCATACTTGAAACACTCGTCGGAATTTTAACGGAATAATCAATAGTATCTCTTTTAAGTCCAATCTCAATACGAAATACTGATTTTCCGTCTGCTGTTGTTTCGTAAGTTTTGATATACTGCAATTCATTCAATTTTGATTCTGCTTGTGCTGTCGACGTTGAAATTAAAACCGTCAACGCAAACAAAGTTATCAATGTAAATATCTTTGTGAGTTGCCTCACCAATAGTATCACTTCCTAATTTATTCTTCTAAATTAACTTTGATGATCAATGTGTCATCAGCTTTAACACCTTTTGGCAACATTGAAATAGGCATAACAACTTTTTCATCATTGTCACCAAAATACATAACCGCCTTATTGATCCCGTTTTCCACCTCCTCAATTCGATCAACATAGGCACTTGTTACAACTTCTTTACTATCAGCAACCTTTTCAGTTGCCTCTGTTAATTCTTCCGACCCAACAACTTCAACAGTTGATTTCGTCGTGTCGCTATCGTTATCAAAAATTTTTTTATCCTTCATTTTTAAAATCCTCAATTCAAAATTAATTTTTTTTCAACCACGAATTGATCCAGTTAGATTTTTTTTCCGGTGTAACATTCCAATTTTTTCCGTCAGTTTTAATTGTGATCGTTCCATTTTCAAACGTCCAGAAAATATTTTTCTTGTTGACACCGCCATTATTAATATAAGAGTTTAAAGCCTGCTTATGTGGATGACCGTAACTGTTGCCGCTACCGGTCGGATCACTAGGATCACCGGCACTTATTACAACATATTCAGGTGAAACGGCTTTCATATAATCAGCACCGGCTGAAGTTTTACTGCCGTGATGAGGAGCTTTAAATACAGTGCTTTTGAGTTTCTTTGCATATTTACTATTGAGTTGCTCATTTTCAGCGACCTTTTCAGCATCGCCGGTGAATAGCATTGAAAAATCACCGTAAGTTAGACGACCAACAATCGACGTATCATTATAATCATTCTCTTTAGCAAATTTCGCTCTTAATTCTTCAGTCGGATAAAAAACTTCAAATGAAACTTTTCCGCCGAAATTTAATTTATCACCGGCTTGCAGAGTCTTGACCGGAATATTTTTTTTCTGCGCAGCGGTAATGTAACCTTTGTAAACATTATATTTTCCACGATCAGTGCCGTCATTGTAAACTTCTTTGACGTTGTAATTTTCAATAACTAACTTTGCGCCGCCGATATGATCTGCGTGTGCGTGACTCAAAATTAATTTGTCGATCTTCTTGATACCGGCTTTGTCGAGTTCCGAACGTAATTTATCACGCTCATCAGTATCACTTGTATCAACCAAAATGTTTTGTGTCTTAGTCTGAATTAAAATTGCATCGCCTTGACCAACATTTAACATTTTGATCACAAGATCACCGCTGACTTCTTTAGAATCATTCTCCGCCACTTCAATATCATTATCATCAGCGTGCTGTTCAATTTCGCTTGCTTGTTCATTACCACAACCGATAATCAAAGTCATTATTATCAACGTCAGCAATATAAAAATTTTTTTCATTAGATCGCCGTCCTTAGAATATATTTATAAATTCCATAAGCAACGCCGTCATTATGTACACTCGGCACAACGTGTTTAGCAAGATTTTTTAATTTCTGATTTCCGTTATCCATTGCCATACCACAGCCAACAGTCTGAATCATTTCAAGATCATTCAAACCGTCACCAAAAGCATAACTGTTTGACACGTCAATATTGAGATATTCAAGTGCGTGTAAAATTCCACTGCCTTTGCTGTTCTTACGTGAATAAAGTTCAATATTGTTACGATGAAACGGATCAGAAATTCCGGTCAATTCCGGCGAATTAAGCCATTTATCATAAATATTTTTAACGTCAATTCTTGCATCTGCCGTTTGAAATTCCATTTTATAAACCGGCGGTAAATCGTTATTGTTAAACTCACGAACAAAATTATTAACGTCAATATCAAAACTGATATAAAATTTCTCCATTCGATGAAAATTTTTCTTAAGATAAACTTTCGGGTGACTCTGCAGAATGTATTCAATTTTCATTCGATCACAGGTCTCAATGATATTTTTGATGATTGATTCGTCGATCGCCTCAGCAAAAACAATTTTATTATCAATGATAACTACTGCGCCATTCATCAACAGAAAACCATTGAAACCAAAATTTACAATTTCCGGATCAAGAAAATCTAACGGACGACCGCTCGCAATAAAAATATAATTTCCGGCTCTCTTCAAAGCAATAAGTGCCTTGCGAACTTTTTCAGATAAATGAACCATACCTTTTGACGCATCGATCAAAGTTCCATCAATATCAAAAAAAATTGCTTTCCTCATTTAATTCGCCCTCCACGATATACAACATAAATCCTAACGATCAACATTACGAGCCAAAATGTAAATGAAACAATGTAAACTTTATTAATAAACGAAAGGTTATCATAATCAAAACTTGAGAACATCCAGACCGCTGCAAGCAATAAAAGATAATCGATCAGCTTGAGAGATTTTTTAACGACATCTAACAAAAAAATCCTTCTTTCAATAAAAAATTTTTTTTGAATTATAGCATTAAATAAATTTAACGTCTATATAAATGAAAAATTTTTGTAATAATTTTGCAAAAAAATAAGCCTTGAATCTCAAACGAATTCAAAGCTAAACTATTTTTAAATTATTTTTAAAAGTCTAGTGCTCAGTCTTAACGAATCCACTCATTAATTATCTAAGAACATAGACTGTAACTGTACGGCGACCAAAATTCATCGCCTCAGAATAGCTTTCCATACAAAGATCGATTTTATAACCATAAATTGCTCCACCGGTATCAGCGGCAATAGCCTCACCATAACCTGGAACATATAAACGACTTCCAAGCGGAATAACACTCGGATCAACTGCTGCAACACCATAAGTTGCAGGAATACCCATCGCCGTTATACCTGCACCATTACCATCTGTCGGCAAATATGCTGTTGCTTCCATAGCCATAACAGATGCATATTGTGAATCGTAGTCATAAGAATTAGTATCAGAATAACCACTAACGTTATTTTTCTCTGCAATTTCGTCGACAAATTCCGGCTCTTCAACTGCTTCGCCTTCTGCGACACCTTTCATATTTTCAACATCTTCGACGTTTGCAAGTGTATTATTAACAACTTCAGTCAAAAGTTGTTTTTCACTATCGTTATCTGCTAAAGCAATTGATCCATTTGCTGAAACAGTGATACCTGAAGGTAAATTTTTACTCTCTTCGTCGATCAATTTCTTCATCTCATCAGAAGGATTAATACTAGCAGTTTCTTCAACTTTTGTCGTAGGTTCAGCCGGTAATTCGCTAGTCGGTTCAGCAGTAAAACCTGTATTTAATGCGGCAAATGCTACAAGACCAGCAAAGAATGCATATTTCTTTTTTCTACGACCAAATTTATTTATAAATTTAAAATTTTTCAAGCTCTCTTTCAAATTGTTTAAATTCGTTATTTTTTTCAAACTCATAGCGTAAAGCGGCGGAAAAATCAAACACAAGCGTGCCGTTTAAGTGCTCCGCCTTCCCCCTCTCATTCTTCAAAAATAATGATTTGCAAAAGTTTTTCCTAACAACGATATGTATTATCTCATACATTTATGAAATTGTAATGAAAAGAATTTGAAATTGTGCTGAAAAAGAAAAAATTTAACTCTCATACTTGGCGTTATTACTAGATCGAGTTAAATTGATATACAGAAAAAATTTTTTTAATTGATCGTAAAATCGTCAAAATTATCACCAACATATGGAATAATTTCAACGTCTTCATCAATCGCCGAAGAACTTTTGAATGATTCCGGATCATAATCTTCAAAAATATATTTAAAAGCCTCTTCAGCCGTTTCGACTTCGTGAATTTCTAAACCTAAATGATCTTTTGGAATGTCTTTATCATTCTCTTTTGGAATTAGCAAAGTTTTGATCCCGGCTTGCTTTGCTCCATAAGCCTTTTCAAATACTCCGCCGACAGGTCTAACTCTGCCTTGCAAAGAAATTTCACCGGTGACAGCAACATTTTGACGAATTTTTTTGTTAGTGATCGCACTGACTAAAGCCGCTAAAATTGCTGTACCTGCTGAAGGTCCATCAATATTACCGCCGCCGATCACATTAATATGAACGTCGTAATCGTGAATATCTTTACCGGTCACACGTCTCAAAACTGATGCTGCGTTAAAAACAGAATCCTTAGCCATTGATCCGGCTGTTTCGTTAAATCTGATCGTTCCTTTGCCTCGTTCACTTGCTTTAAATGCAACAGCTTCAATCTCTATAACGCTGCCTAAAAAGCCGCTGACACCTAAGCCGAAAATATGTCCAACAAGTGAATTATCTGAGGCTTTTTTAGTAACGAATTGAAATAATCTGCTGACTTGTGCAACTTCATAAATATGCTTTTTAGTGATTTTAACTTTCGGCATTTTAGGTGGAATTTTTTTGATCAAATCGACTTTCGGCTTATCAAAAATAATTTCATCTTCAAAATCATCATCAAAAAATTCTTCTGAATGATCTTCATCAGTATCAATATTTTCATTCGACGGAATAAGAATTGTATCAGAAGAATTATAGCCGGTAATAATTTCTGTATCGTCGTCCTTGTAATGATTAAAAATAATTTCATTGCTATCGTTAATAATATTGCTGTCATTAAGTGCAAGACTGTAAGCATCAGCCAAAATATTAATAGCCTTTCGACCTTCGATCGTGTATTCGCTGATCGTTTCGGCGATACCGTCATCAAGTTCAGCGTCTAATTTTATAGCGGCATTGTTGACAATCTCAACAATATGCTTAGGTGTCAACGGTTCAAAATAAATTTCAGCACAACGCGATCGAAGTGCAGGATTAATACTGCTTGCATCACGAGTTGTTGCACCGATCAAAACGAAATCAGCCGGAGCACCATTTTCAAAAAGCATTCTGATATAAGGCGGAACACGTTCATCAGTTGGATCATAATAAGACGACTCAAAAAATGCTCGTTTATCTTCTAACACTTTCAATAATTTATTTTGTAACATTAAATCCATTTCGCCGATCTCATCAATAAATAAAATTCCGCCGTGTGCATCAGTAACAAGTCCGGGCTTAGGTTCAGGCACTCCGATCTCTGCTAAACTTTTCTGCGCACCTTGATAAATCGGATCGTGTACACTGCCTAAAAGCGGATTCGTTACGTCACGTGGATCCCATCTTAATGTCGTGCCGTCAGTCTCAACGAATGGAGCATTAGCGGCGAATGGTGAATGTGCTGTACCTCTGACTGATTCAAGAACTAATCTTGCAGCAGTAGTTTTGCCAACGCCCGGCGGTCCGTACAAAATTAAATGTTGTGGATATGGCGATGCTAATTTTGATCGAAGTGATTTAACTGCTCTTTCTTGTCCGACGATCTCATTTAAACTTTTCGGTCTTAGTAATTCCATAACGGATTCAGTTAATTTGATCTTTTCAAGTGCTTCTAATTCTTCACGCTTTTTAATATCGTGCGGCGACTCAGTATCAACTTTTTCATCTCGGAGAACTTGCATTTTGATCTCTTTGATATATTCTTGATGATCGTGTTCCATCTTCTCATTGATTTTGCGATCAATTTTATCTTCAACATTTCGACGTGCCATAATGTCAGCGATTCGCTCCGATAATTGTACTAATTCATTAGGAATTTCTTCAATCTTCACCGGCGGTCCGATCGTTGGATTTTCATCTAAAATTCTTCTTAACGCTAATACTCTCTCTGCAGGATTCGGCGATCTCATATATCTTAGTGCATCCATTTTACCGGCTTGAATGACTAAACGATCTGATCCCATAATATCAACTAACACTGAATATAATGCAGAAATTTCACGATCAAGATCGCTTTCTTGCCTTGATTGTATTTCTTGTGAAGGTTGTGACTTCTTTTGACGAAATATATTTGAAAACTTATTCCATAAACTCATAATTTTTTACCTCGATATTCATAAAAAGATCAAAAAAATTGTGCTATTGCATTCTAACACGCTGATTAGATTTTGCAACAGCACGATTTATTTTTATAGTGAAAAATTTTTTATTCGTTCAAAATTATTTTTAAGCATTCTTTTAAAAAATTTATTCTTTAGCGTGATTAGCCGCCATAGCTGCAGAGATCGCCGCACCAAGACCACTGCCGCCGGTATCAAGCATAGTTGTGACATTAGCCGCTTCAGCTCCAAGAAGTTCAGAAAGTGCTTTGTTGATATTCTCCTTGACAAGCGGCATTTTTTCATAAACAGAACCATCAACGGCGATATGCTGTTTGTTGATTTTGCCGGAGCCTGTACGTTGCCAAATTATTCCAACGAAAGCCGCTGTAACAATTCTTGCTGATCTGACAACGATCGCAGTTGCTAAGTCTCTGATCTTCTTTGCTTCTTCAGAATCAACATCTTTATCAGTCTTGTCTTTGATAACTGCCGCTATTCTATCACCGTCAACGCTGTCATCCATCAAAATACTTGAAATGTCGATCGAAGTGAAATTATATTTTGTGCCTTTCTCTTCAAATAATTCAGCTAAAGCCATTCCGAAAAGTTCACCGAGATAACGACCGGAAACCATTTTTTCAAGACGCTGTTCACCAGGTTTTTCGGAGTTTTCATCATATTCTTTATCAAAGCGATTAGGTGTCAACTTCATAAAGCCGCCGGATTCAAGATTTAAGATCATACCACCAACGCCGACATTTTCTGGATCGTGAATTGAAGATTCAAGATAGCAATTATTTTGACCGGTTGCATAAATCGATCCAATGTATGTATCTGAATGTTGATAAGCGGCACTCAACAAAACAGCAACAGTATCATTGATAACTGAAACCGGCTCAACGTTATTCAAATCTTTACGAGCAAGAGCTTCTTTCAAAAGATCATTAACAACTTTACCTTCAACACCTGCTGTTGCAAATTCTTTCGTCCAGATGATCAATTTTGCATTGTAAAGATCAGTTTGATCTGACGGAAATGAAAAAGTATGACCAAGATAATATTTCGTTTCGTGATCTCTGTCGATCGCCTCGTCGATTAAATCAGCAAGAAAATCAAACATTTCAACGGCGGTTGATCCTGCGCCGACATAATCATATTCACCAGGTAAAATGAGCGGCTTACCAACTTTTTTGATAACTTCAAAGCGTCCGGCACCTGAAAGTTTAATTCTTGAAACACGGACATTAGTTCCGCCGAAGTCAAGCGCAAGATATTCGCCGGTTTCTTTACCTGTTGGAAGTCCAACATAAGATTTCAACATACGAAGTGAAGAATCTTTTGGATCGCTGAGTCCGAGTTTCATATCCTGCCGAAAATTCGCCGCGATCTCTTGAAGTTCTTCAGAGTTCACAGTAAATTCAGCAATGATCGATTGAAGCAACTGTCTGTCTAACGCCATAACTATACACCTCTCATTGAATAAATTTTAGTATAAAAGAATTATAGCATTTTTTATTTCAATGAGCAAAATTTTTTAGACAATTTAAAAATTTTTTTGCAATTTCGCAATTAACTATCAATCCAAAATATTAGATGAAGTTTTTACTCATCCATTTAATTCAAGAAATAATTTTCTTAATATGTTGACGAGTGACAAATTTGTGATACAATAAAATCAAAATTAACAGAAATTTCTTTATGGAAGGAGAAAATTTTATGAAATATGTTTGTAATGTCTGCGGTTACGAATACGACGAAGAACAAGGCGATCCTGATAATGGTATTGAACCTGGAACGAAATTTGAAGATTTGCCAGAAGATTGGGTTTGTCCGCTTTGTGGCGTTGGTAAAGAAGATTTTTCAGAAGCATAATTTATAATTAATGGGTAATTGATAATTGGTAATTGGTAATTAAAGAATTTAAAATTTTTCTGGTAATTTATAATTTGTTATGTTATAATAATTTTAATCAATTAATTTGTTTTTTGAGAGGAGATTTGATCATATGAAAGTAACTGTAGTTGGTGCAGGTAATGTCGGAGCGACAGCCGCAAATGTTCTCGCAACAAAAGGTTTTGCCTCTGAAGTCGTTTTGATCGATATTAAAGAAGGTCTCAGCGAAGGCAAGGCTATGGATATTATGCAAACGGCGCATATGCTCAACTTTGATACGAAAGTTACCGGCGTAACGAACAATTATGCAGCGACGGCAGGCTCGCAGGTTGTTGTTATTACTTCCGGTATTCCACGTAAGCCAGGTATGAGCCGTGAAGACCTTATCGGAACCAACGCTAAAATTGTCAAAAGTGTTGTTGATCAAATCATTGCTCATTCACCGGATGCAATTTTAATTATCATTTCTAATCCTATGGACGCAATGACTTATCTCACGCTTAAAGATTCAAAACTTCCACGCAATCGCATTCTCGGTCAAGGCGGTATGCTCGACAGTTCAAGATTCCGTTATTTTCTTGCTCAAGCTCTTAAAAAAGCCGGTTATGATGCCTCAATGACTGATATTGATGGAATGGTTATCGGTGGTCACTCTGATAAAACTATGGTTCCACTTGTCAGTCTTGCAACTTATAAAGGCATTCCTGTAACTCAACTTTTGAATCAAGAACTTATCACTGAAGCTGTTGAACAAACGAAAGTTGGCGGCGCAACTCTTACAAAATTACTCGGAACTTCTGCTTGGTATGCTCCAGGTGCTGCTGCTGCCGCTATGGTTGAGGCGATCGCTCTCGATGCTAAAAAATTAATTCCGTCTTGCGTCTACCTTGATGGTGAATATGGTGAGAAAGATCTTTGTATCGGCGTGCCGGTTATTCTCGGCAAAAACGGTATGGAAAAGATCGTTGAAGTTAAACTTGAAGGTGACGAAAAAGCAAAATTTGAAGAATCAGTCGCCGCCGCTCGTAACACTAATTCTAAACTCGGTGACGCACTTAAATAATTCAGAATGCAGAATTAAGAATGTAGAATTATTAGCCACTAAACACAACCATTTTTTCAAAACCGGAATTGTATATTTGCAAATAGATTTTGACTCTGCCGTTAATGGTAGAGTTATTTTTTTCGAGAGCGATCCATTAAAATTATTATTTAAGTTTCACAGCATTTTTGACGATATTACTTTTGACGTGATTAAATCGTAAGGAGGCGAATTATCATGTTGGAAAAAATCGAAAGAATCGCTCGCGTTAAACGTGCAGAAAACGATATTTCCAAGCGTTTCGACCGCAAACACGGCTACAAGGATGAGCAGAAATCTAAAAAGAAATTCAGCCAGACTCTGCAAGCCGCTATCGATAGAAGAGGCAATGAAGCCGCAACTGTTCAACTTTCACCGGCAGCGGTTGCCGCGTCAGTTCAACTTACTTCTACGCCGTCGCATTCACTCTTCTATTTTTCCGGCTTATCGCTTAATCAACTTGTTGCAGAAGGTTGAATTAAAAATCTAAAAATCATTTCGTTTTGTGGTTAGCAGGTTGAGAAAAATTTTTGTGAGATGAAATTATGAATGACAAAGAATTTATGAAAATTGCTATTGAAGAGGCTCAACTTGCAGCCTTGAAAAATGAAATTCCTATCGGAGCCGTTCTCGTTGATGAGAACGGTTTTATTATTGCGAAAGCTCATAACTTAGTAATGACTTTGAATGATCCGACGGCTCATGCTGAAATTTTAGTGATACGTGAATCATCTAAAAATTTTGGTTTAAGATTGACCAACTCAACTGTTTATGTTACTATGGAGCCGTGCCCAATGTGTGCAGGTGCTTTAGTGCTTGCTCGCATTCGTCGTTTAGTTTATGCTTTGCCTTCACCTTATGGTGCAGCCGGATCACTTTTCAACGTTACGGATAATCTTTTCTTGAATCATCAAATTGAAGTTGTTGCCGGTTGTCTTGAAGATGAAGCTAAAAGTATTTTAAAAAAATTTTTTATCTCGAAAAGGTGATTTATTTATGTCAGAGGAAAAAAAGCAAACTAAAAAAACTTCTTCAAAATCAAAATCCAAAAAAAGAGACTCACTTTTAAAACCTAATTTAACACCAAAAGCCGCTGCTAGAGTAAGGGCAAAAGTCGATCAAGAAGTCAACGATATTTTCAATGCACCGACTAAAAAACAGAAAATTTTAACCGTCGTCGATGAAGAAACCGGTGAAATTGAAACACGTGTTAAACTTAGCAATCGCTCAGAAAATGTCGGTTGGTTGATATTCTTTCAAAAAAGTGCTCTTTATCTTGCTCAGAATCTTGCACTTGAAGAATTTAGAGTGCTTATGTATATGGTTTCAAAAATAGATAATGAAAATTTCATTCGCGTTACGAATAAAAATATTTCAAGCAATTTAGGAATGAATCCGAAAAATGTTTCAAGGGCTATTCGTAATTTACTTGCTAAAAATGTTATTGCCGTTGAGGAAGTTTATGGCATAAGTAAAATTTTTAGATTAAACCCAACTTTTGCACATAAAGGCAAGGACGTTTACAAAACTCACGCTGAATATCGTCAACTCAAAGAGGAAGAATTAAAAGATCGTGAAGAGTTGGCAGAATTAGAAAAAATTTCACAATTAGACGATCAAGAAGTAATTGACGAGATAGAAGAGATCAACGAACAAGAAATAAATGCTGAATTGGAAAATCTTGCAGAAAATGAAGATGAAAAAACCATTGAGGCACTCAAGCCGATTGAAAAAGAATCTGAAGGTTGAAAGGTTATTAATATGTCGAAATGTTTATTTATTGCCGGCACGAGTACTGATGTCGGCAAAACTTTTATTTCAGCACTTGTTGTTAAATGTCTTCGTGATAACGGCTGGAATGCCGGTTATTATAAGGCGGCAGCGTCCGGCGTGGAACTTGACAGCGATGGAAATTTGATCGACGGCGATCCGATTTTCGTCAACAACTTTGCAAAGATCAACGAATCGCCGAAAAATCTTGTATCTTATGTTTATGCTCAACCTGTTTCACCACATTTAGCGGCGGCGATCAGTCACAAGCCGATCGATTTTAAAATTGTTGAAAGTGATTTTAATCGTGCTAAAAATAAATATGATTATCTGATCGTTGAAGGCAGCGGCGGCGTAATTTGTCCGTTGAATTGGACTGATGAAAATCATTTTATGCTTTTGGATATGGTTAAGGCTTTTAATTTGCCGATTCTTCTTGTTGCTGATTCCGGTTTAGGAACGATCAATTCAACCGTGTTGACTGTCGATTATCTTCAAAGCCGCAATTTTAAAATCAACGGGATCATTTTAAATCATTTTCGTGATGAGTTAATGCAGATTGATAATTTAAAAATGATCGAAGAACTCACAAAAATTTCAATCGTCGCTAAAGTTTACGATAATGATAACGAATTGAAAATTAATGTTGAGGCTTTAATTACAATGTTTGAATAAAAAAATTTATATCCCCGATCGGGGCTTATTTTTTTTGCGTCGTAAATTTATAATTGTTTCGGTGATACGAATGAAAAAATATATCATTCAAAGACTTTTGCAGTTGATCCCGATCTTGATCGGAATTACATTTTTAACGTTCGCAATGATGCAATTAGCCGCTGATGATGCTGTTGATATAATTTATTCACAATCAAGCGTTAGTGAAGAAGTCAAAGCCGCTAAACGTGCGGAGCTCGGACTTGATCAGCCTTTCATAATTCAATACAGCCGTTGGCTTGAAGGTGTTGCAACCGGCGATATGGGACGATCATTTATCAGCGGTAAATTAGTTTTTGAAACGTTTGCTGAAAAATTGCCTGCGACGATCGAATTGATGAGCGTTTCAATGTTGCTGACAATTTTCATTGCAACGCCGCTCGGAATTATCGCCGCAATAAATCAAAATAAATTCTGCGATTATTTAATAAGATTCTTCACTTTCGTTGGTAATTCATTGCCGAATTTTTTTGTTGCACTTTTGCTAATTTACTTCTTAGCACTGAAATTAAATTTATTATCGATAATCAGTCAAAGCATCATAATGCCGACGTTGACACTTACAATTTCAATGGTATCAAAATACACTCGTCAAATTCGTGCAGTTGTCCTTGAAGAACTCAATAAGCCTTATGTTATCGGCGCAAGATCAAGAGGCGTAAGCGAATTAACAATTTTGTTGAAATCTGTTTTGCCTTCGTCGCTGATTATGATAATAACTTTGATCGCTTTGTCAATCGGATCACTTCTCGGCGGCACGGCGATAGTTGAAACAATTTTTATGTGGGACGGCGTTGGCAAAATGGCAGTTGACGCAATTTTAATGAAAGATTATCCATTGATTCAAACGTATGTTGTTTGGATGTCGATCATTTACGTTGTAATAAATTTGCTTGCTGATCTCTTATATCATTATTTTGATCCACGAGTAAGATTTGAGGGCTAAATGCTATGGGCTGAGGGCTATGAAAAATAAATCTTTAATTCTATATTCAACTTTAGCGGCAACAATAATTTTAATTGCGATCTTTGCTCCGCTTTTAACACCGTTTGATCCTTAC
Source organism: Selenomonadaceae bacterium (assembly GCA_017476425.1). Classification (GTDB taxonomy): domain Bacteria; phylum Bacillota; class Negativicutes; order Selenomonadales; family Selenomonadaceae; genus Quinella. The sequence goes on along the minus strand of JAFUZV010000097.1, from coordinate 7,369 downwards.
GAACAAAATTTGTCACGTGCACTATTACCACCGAACGAAATAAATTTACTCGGAACTGATCGATATGGTCGAGACGTTTTATCACGTGTAATAATGGGATCAAGAGTTACAATTTTTGCGTCGCTAATGCTGTTGATCACAATTTCAATCGTCGGAAGTTTAATCGGAACAATTTGCGGCTATAAAGGCGGTCGACTTGATACATTTTTAATGAGAATGTCAGATGTATTCTTAGCATTTCCACAAATGGTTTTTGCGATCGCTGCAGCAGGTGCACTCGGCGGCGGCTTATTCAACGCAGCGGCGGCTCTTGCAATAATCGGCTGGCCTAAGTATGCAAGAATTTCACGAAGTCTAACATTGACAATAAAAAAAATGCCTTACATTGACGCGGCGAAAATGTCAGGCACAAATTCAATCAATATGTTATTCAATCACATTTTGCCGAACATTGCAGGTCCGGTAATTGTAACGGCGGCTTTAGACATCGGAACAATAATTATGGAACTTGCAGGACTTTCATTTTTAGGACTCGGAGCAATGCCGCCAACTCCGGAATTAGGCGCAATGATGAATAACGGACGATCAATGTTACAAACTGCCTCGTGGATAATTCTTTCACCCGGAGCGGCAATTTTCATTATCGTTGCATCATTCAATTTGTTAGGTGATAAAATTCGTGACGTGATCGATCCGAAAAATTAATTTCGTTTAAAATAAATTTCGATCGCTTGATTTAAATCTATTCGCAGTTGATCGATCAACTCATCAACTGAAGAAAATTTTTGTTCTTCACGCAATTTTTCTAAAAAACTCACTGAAATTTCTTGACCGTAAATATTTTTGTTGAAGTCATTAATAAAAACTTCAATGCGTCGCTTGTCAAGATTGAAAGTCGGATTGTTTCCTATGTTAGCAATTCCACAAAAATTTTTTTCGTCGACGGTAACTTCAACGGCGTATGCACCATTAGGCAGCATTGATCGACCTTCTTCGATCTCAAGATTAGCCGTCGGAAATCCTAAAATTCTGCCGCGTCGATCGCCGTGAACAACTTTTGCAACGTAATTAAACGGACGACCTAAAAATTTATTGACGTTGATCAGATCACCTTCAGCGATCAGCGATCTGATCTTTGTACTGCTGACGATCTTTTTATCAACCGTAATCGTCGGACAAATTTCAGCCTTGAATCCATAATTTTCACCTTCACGGATCAAAAATCTACCGTTGCCTTTGCCGAATCGTCCGAAAGTAAAATTTTGACCTGTTACAACATACAGCGGTGCGATCTTATCCTCTAAAATATTTAAAAATTCTTCCGGCGATTTTTTAGAAAAATCTTTCGTGAATGCAATTTCGATCATAACGTCAACGCCTAAACTTTGAATAATATTTTTGCGAAGTGATCTGTTACCGATCATTAACGGCATTTTTTCCGGATTTAAAATTGATAAAGGATGATTAGAAAACGTGAGTACCATCGAAGTGCCACGATTTTTTTTTGCAAGTTCCACAGCACGGCGAATTATCGAAGCGTGACCAACGTGAACGCCGTCAAACATTCCGAGTGCAACGGCAGGATTAGGATATTTTTTATTGAGTGCAGAAAATTTTTTGTAAATGTCCATTAATTTCACCATTCTAATTTAAATTCAACTTCGATTGATATTTTTATCTCTGCAGGCTAAAATGTCAAGAAATTTTTGTTAGAATGTGATATTATAAATTAGGTGATGATGATGATAAAAAAAATTCAGCCGTTGATTGCAAATTTGAATGCAACACGGCATATTTTGAAAACTTTTAATTTAAGAGCAAGCAAACGATTAGGACAAAATTTTTTGATCGATAAAAGCGTTGTTGATGAGATCGTCAACGCGGCGGAGATCGAAGCCGGTGAAAAAATTTTAGAGATCGGACCGGGTATCGGAACATTGACGCAAGGATTATTAGAAGCCGACGCAAATGTTACCGCTGTTGAACTTGATAAAAAATTGCCTGCCGTGTTAGCTGAAACATTAGCAGGCTATGAAAATTTTTCTCTAATTCAAGGCGATATTTTGAAAGTCGACATTAGAGAGATTATGAATGGTCAATCGTTTAAAGTCGTTGCGAATCTGCCTTATTATATTACGACGCAGATAATTTTAACACTGCTTGAAAAGAAATTGCCGATCAAAAAAATTGTCACAATGGTACAACGTGAAGTCGCCGAAAGAATTATTGCAACGCCGGAAAATTTGATCGCTGCCAAAGAATCAGCCAAAACTTACGGCGCATTATCAGTAGCAGTACAATTTTACACCGAGCCGAAAATCGCTTTTGACGTGTCGCCGACTGCATTTTTACCGAGCCCGGAAGTTACAAGTTCCGTTATAATTTGTGAAGTTCGTGAATCACCGGCTGTTGAAGTTGTCGACGAAAAATTTTTCTTTAGAGTTGTAAGAGCGGCATTCAGTCAACGGAGAAAAACTGTTGTCAATTCTCTGATTGGCGGCGGCTTTAATCGTGAAAAAGTAATTTCTGCACTTCAACAATCGAATATTGATATTAAACTCCGCGCTGAAAATCTTTCAATCAACGACTTTGCAACGTTTTCAAATAATTTAAGAGGTGATCAACTTGCCTGATCTTGATTGGTTTGGAAAGAAAGAAATTTTAACTGCCGAATTAGATGAAAAAATTCATTTACTTGAAAGAGATGAAAATTTAAGCTACAGCGAATCTGAGAATATGTGTTCATAAATGTTTAATAAGTGTATGAATATGAGAAATGATTATCATCGCTTCTTCTGATGCAGTTTTTATTTCATAATCCTTACTTAACCTGCGTAAATAATTCAGCCATGCAAATGTTCTTTCTACTTATCCAACGTTTGGGTATTATTTGAAATCCTTCTCCCTTTATTTTTGGCAATACATCTACTCCTGCTTGCTTTCTCGTTTTGATGGACAAAAAATAAGTGATAAAATACGAGAAAGAGGTAAATAAAAATGGAAGGTCATCCTTTGTTTTCGAGCAATCTTTTAAAATTTGAAGTATTTCTATGATTTACTTGTTTTTTTGAGAAAAAACTGTCTTTTAAATCGAGAAGGGCTCAATTACTGTATTTTTTAAATTTTTATAAGGTCTTCCATTGGTTATCTGTTAATTCATAATGTCTACCTGTCATTTTGTTCACTATATCAAATTAATGGAAATATTAAAAGTTATTTAACACTGCCTAAAATCTCGATTAAAAATTTCTGTGAGAAAAAATTTTTTCGATCAATAAACATAAGATAACCAAGTGAAAATTAACATTGCGATCGATACAATTCCATTTCTGATAAAATAAGATTGTTTAACGCGGCTGAAATCATTTGCACTGACGATCAAATGTTGATAAATTAAAGTCAGTGCTGCAACACCAACTCCACAGAAATATAAATTATTCAGATTTAACATATAACCGACGATCAAAAAACAAATTATGCAAATCAAGTGCATTAATCGAGCGATCCATAAAGCATTAGCCGCACCATATTTCGTAGCAAGTGAATGAAGTTTTTGAGATTTATCAAATTTTTCATCTTGTGCGCCATAAACTGCATCGAATGCTCCGATCCATAATGCAACGGCTATGCAGAGAATGATCATCGGCAAAGTTATTTCACCAGTCATTGCGACCCAGCCGCCTGCAGGTGCCATTGCGATCGCAAATCCTAAGAATAAATGACACCAACTTGTAAATCTCTTTGTGAACGGGTAAATTATGAATGGTATTGCGGCGATCGGTAAAAGTTTTAAACAGATCGGTTTCATCTGCGCAACAGTTATGATCATTACGATCAAACAGATCAAAATGAAAATTATTGCCTCTGATCTAGAAATTTCACCTTTAACCATTGCACGATATGAAAGTCTCGGTTGTTTACGATCGTATTTCAGATCAGCAAGATTATCAATCGCTAATGCTGCAGCTCTTGCACTTGACACAGCGACAGCGATCAAAAATAATGTCCACAGATCAGGTGAGCCGTTTGATGCTAAAATTGCCGCAATGAATGCAAACGGTAATGAAAATATCATATGAGGCAAGGCGATATTATTTGCGTGAGCTTTTAAACTTATCAATTCGATCGTTCCTCTCAACAAAAAAATTTTTTCTTCAAATAAAATTCTTGACGTTTTTAATATATTAATTTATGCTATTTGTGATAGTAACACGAAAGTTGAGTGATGTAAATGCAAAAGTTTAAGAAGATCAGAAAAGCCGTAATCCCGGCGGCAGGTTACGGCACAAGATTTTTACCGGCAACAAAAGCAACTCCTAAAGAAATGCTGCCGATCGTCGACAAACCGACAATTCAATTTATCGTTGAAGAAGCACTTGCAAGCGGTATTGAAGAAATTTTGATTATCAGCGGTCACGCAAAAAGAGCGATTGAAGATCATTTTGACAGTGCTCCGACGCTTGAGGCTGAACTTATCAAGAAAGGTAAAGATGATCTGCTTGCGATCGTTAGAGAGACAGCGGAGATCAGAGTGCATTATATCAGACAAAAGCATATGCGTGGACTCGGTGATGCTATCTATTGTGCAAAACCTTTTATGGGTGATGAGCCTTTCGCAGTACTTCTTGGTGATGACGTTGTTTATAATCCTGAAAAGCCAGCGATAAGACAATTAATTGACGTTTATAATTTAACAGGTTCTTCAGTTCTTGGTTGTCAGATCGTTCCGCTTGAACAAATTTCAGCTTATGGATCAGTTGACGGTGAAGAAGTCGACGTACCTGGTTATGGTAAAATTGTTCGTGCTAAAAGTATGATTGAAAAGCCTGCACCTGAAGAAGCTCCGAGTCAACTTGCGGTTTTAGGGCGTTATGTTGTCAAGCCTGAAATTTTTGAAATTCTTGAAAATACTCCACCGGGTAAAGGCGGCGAAATTCAATTTACTGATGCGCTTAATACTCTTGCTCATCGTGATACGGTTTATGCTTGTAACTTCAAAGGTCAACGTTACGATCTCGGTGACAAAATGGGATTTTTAAAAGCAACAGTTGAATTTGCTTTGCGCCGTGACGATCTTCGCAGTGATTTTACTGAATATCTCAAAGAGATCGTAAAAACTTTATAAATCTTTAGCCATAAGGAAAAGACAAATTTTTATTGCCTGATCGATGTCATTTAAATCAAATTGTAAGACATCATCAAGGCAATTTATTTTTTTGTCCGTGAAAAGTGCTGCAACGTCATCATTAATCAGCGGTTGATCAAGTCCACGATATAACGAAATTGCCGGTTTAGTTCCGTGAGTGCGGCTTTCTGTCAAAATCAGATCGACATTATCAAATTTTTCAGCGACATTTAAAAAATTTTCACGTTGATCAGTCTGTTGAATCATAAAATAATTTTTCGGTGAAACGACAGCAACAGCCTTAGCACCGGCATTTTGAAATTTATAACTGTCTTTGCCTTCAATGTCAATATTAAAGCCGTGCGAATCACTCTTAATAACTCCAACTTTTAAACCTTGCTCATTAAGTTTAGTGATCAACTTTTCAATGAAAGTTGTCTTGCCTGTGCCGGACTTCGGCGCAATGATCGAAATGATCGGAACTTTACGAGAAATATTTTCATAGCGACCATAAGCAAGCCGAAGATCAGCCGGAGCATTAACATTGAAATAATTGGCAATTGGTAATGGGTAATTGGTAATTATTTTATGTGGAACTTGATCGATTATAATTTGCAATTTGCGTTGATCATTCGCAAGTGCATTTTTAAAAATTTCTGCAAGTGACTTATGATAAATGGCGGCAAGTGGTTGACGTTCAAACATAATTACTTTTTCAGTGTTGAGTTGATTTATCAGAGGAATTAATGATTTAAATTCAAAGAATGGCATATCAGCTGAGATCGCTGCAGCAAATTCATTTTTGATATTTTGAAGTCCGCCGATCAAACCGCTGATCGGTCCGCAGTTTTGAATTTCATCAATCAAAATTTTAGCTTGATACTTGTCAGCAAGTTTTTGAATGAAGTCTAAATTTTTTTCGACGCACAAAAATATTTTTGAAAAATTTTCTTTCGACGCTTTGATTAAAATATTTTCAAGCAGACTAACTCCGCCGATCTCAATTAATCGCTTATCTTGTTTCATTCGTGAACTTTTGCCGCCGGCAATTATCAGCAAACTTAATTCAGAAAAATTATTAATCACTTCGATCACCTCGTACATTGACAGCTCCGCACGGGTAAATCCGCCGGATTCCTAAATCGTGTTGGCAAACCATAAAAATAAGCCACAAGTTTTTCTCTTTGATAGAATATATTTGCAAAACAAAACTATCGAGTAGAGAGAACTCACGGCAAATATAATTTATCATAATCGCTTTGATTTGACAACAGAACAATTTTACAAACTTTTACTACCAAAAGCTAAAAATACTGGCAGACCAGTACTTGATAATTATCGAACGGTCAACATTATCTTTTAGACATTGAGAACCGGTGCACCTTGACGCTTTTTTGATTTTGTAGTGATTGCTGCAATCAGAATCAAATTAAAATGAGTTTACCAACATACCCTGTTATAATAAAGTAAAATTAAGATATTAGAATCATAAAGATTTTGATATAATCCAAATGGACAGAAATTCTTCTATCAACCTCCTTGTGGTGCTGTCCACTTTGCCAAGAGTGAAGTCTCTGACCTATGGTTTTTCAATTATGAGCTGGATGTTGCCAAGTCTACTTATCTCTAAACAGGTTTTGAGCCATAGCCATCAGAGTAAATGTCCAAGATTGGAGTGTTAAACTTGTATTTTGTAGGTATTGATATTGCTAAACACCACCACGAAGCCGCTATCCTTGATGAATCGGGCAAAGTTATCCTAAAGAAGTTGAAATTCGTAAAACCAAGAATGACGCTGTTGATGCTCAGATTATAGCTGATGTTGTCCGTTTTGGACGTTATTGCAAAACTTCAGTTGCTCCAGAAGTTGCGCGAACTTTGCAGACAACGCTTTTACATTGTTGACACAGCCTCCGATTTCAAATGCAAAGTTATCGCTCTTATGGATCAGCTGTTCCCTGAATATCAAAAAATTTTTACTGATACTTTCGGTAGGTAAATCTTCGCTTGAATTGCTCTCAAATTACACCACTCCTGAGCAAATGTTAGAGGTTGATTTAAACACTTTAGCCGAACTTTTGAAGAAAGCAAGTCGCGGCAGATTCGGTCTCGACAAAGCTCTTGAAATTCAAGATAAAGCTAGAAATTCATTCGGAATAGTTATGGAATCAAGTTCTTTTGCTCTTATCATTCGCCAACTCATTGAACAGATAAAATCACTTGAAGATAGCATTGCTGCCTTTG
>JAFUZV010000096.1 GCA_017476425.1 Selenomonadaceae bacterium | reverse complement strand
CATCAACGCCGCTTGCAAGTGGTAAAAAAAATTTCGTTTCATTTCTTAACGTCGACAAAATTTTAGCAGTATCAATCATAGGCTGCAATAATAAATTGATCTCTTGTCGACGACTGCCGTGCATTAACAGTATTATATGATCATTTTCGTTGACATTAAAAAATTTTCTTGAATCGTTTAAACTCATTGAAGGCTTAACGGTATCAACTAACGGATTGCCGACGAATGAAATATTTGCTCCGGCATCTTTATAAACTTTCAATTCAAATGGAAAGATCGCAACAAATTCATCAGCTATCTTTGCACAATCTTTAGCACGACCTTTTCGCCAAGCCCAAGCTGACGGCGGTATATATGAAAAAATTTTTATTCCAAGTTTCTTTGCACGTTTAGCAAGCCGCCAATTAAAATCAGGATAATCGATCAAAACCAGCAGATCAGGACGTTCTTCAGCAATAAAATTTGTCAAGTCATCAAGCAATTTTAAAATTCGACGAAGATTTTTAATGACTTCCCAAACGCCCATAATATTATAATCTTTGAAATTTTTGAAGAGACGAACACCGGCATTTGACATTAAATCGCCGCCAAAACCGATCAACTCAGTTTCAGGCGAAATTTTTAAAATCTCACGGGCAAGGCTGGCACCGTGAACATCGCCGGACGCTTCACCGGCTGATAACATTATTTTCAAGCCATCACCTGTTCTTTGTACTTAGTAATAAAAATTTCTTCAAAAGGCATTAATTGTTCTGCGGTTACTTTATCACGCTTTACTAGTTCCAACAATGCAAGAAAAGTAGTTACAATTTCATTGATCGATTCAGTTTTGATCACTTCTGATAATTTTAATCTGTCGACAGCCTCAAGCCGTGATAAAATTTCTGACATTTGATCTTTGACGTGAAAATTTTCTGCCTCAACTAATACTTGCGGAATAGTCAAATTTTCTTCAGCTGCCATCGCCGTTGAAAATGCTTTTAATAATTTTTCGACTGATAAATTTTCTAACGGCAAAACTTTTTTCGACAATTCAAGCGGTGCACGCTTAACAAATTTTTCTTCAGACTCTAACATTGAGTATAAAACTTCACTCAACTTTTGGAACTGTTGATATTTTAATAAGCGTTGCATTAATTCTTCACGCGGATCATCTAAATTTTCTGCGTCCTCATCGTCTGATTCGATCGTCGCTTTCACAGTCGGTAAGATCATTCGTGATTTTATTTGAATTAATTTCGCCGCCATAACTAAAAATTCTGCTGAAAATTCAATGTCCATTTCCTGCGATTCAATATAATTTATATATTGCTGTGTCAATTCTGCGATCGGTATGTCGTAAATATCGATCTCATTTTTTTGGATCAAATGCAAAAGTAAATCCATTGGACCATTGAACGCTGATAATTTAATTTCGTATTCCATCGATCATATTATTAAGCTGATAATCATTTCAAACAAGTGCAAGATCATTCTTTGCATCGGCACTAAAATTTCACCGAGTATCGGAGTCATCAAGAAGACAATCAGAATCAAAAAGCTGTAGCGTTCTAATTCTCTATACTTCTGCGCTAATTCGTAAGGCAAAAGTTGTTTCAAAACTTGTGAACCGTCAAGCGGCGGAATAGGTATCATATTAAAAATTGCAAAGTTGATATTATAAATTAGTATCAGTGAAAAAACCATATTCATTCCGGCAGTCATATGCACGCCGAATTTTACCAGCAAAACCATTACAAGCAATGCAACGAAAGCCGTTACTAAATTTGAGAATGGTCCGGCTAATGAAACAAGAATATCATCACGACGCGGATTTTTAAAATTATATGGATTGATCATAACCGGCTTAGCCCAGCCGAATCGAACAAGAAATAACATTAAAAGTCCGAACGGATCAATATGCGCCAGTGGATTAAGTGTCAATCGTCCTTGCATTCGTGGTGTTGGATCACCGAGTGCAACGGCGGTTACTGCGTGGGCAAATTCGTGAACTGTCATTGCTATTATCAAGCCCGGCAAACCGGCTATAATGTGCATTAAAAAGCCGCCAAAATCATCAAACATTAAAACACCTCTTATTAATGTAGAATGTAGAATTAAGAATGCAGAATTAATTAACTCTTATTGCTTACATACTTGGAAAGAAAGAGAATTGCAATAACGGACTTTGAATCAAAAATTTTTCCTTCTTCAACCATTTTAACTGCGTCATTGAGTGGAACTTTCAAATAATTTATAAATTCGTCGTCGTCGGGATGTTGTTTACCGGGTGTTAAATCTTCTGCTGCGTAAATATGAATCCACTCATTAGAAAATCCAACTGTTGTAGCAATGCTTGTAAGTTTCCAAATTTTTCCGGCAGTGTAACCGGTTTCTTCTGAAAGTTCACGATTTGCACAATCTAAAGGGTCTTCACCTTCAGCGTCAAGTTTACCCGCCGGAATTTCAAGCGTTACTTGTCCGATAGGATAACGAAATTGCTTGACAAGGATAATATTTCCGTCAGGCAAAAGCGGAATAACAGCCGCTGCACCAGGATGCTTGATCCATTCTCTTGGAGCTTGATGACCATTCGGCAATTCAACAGTATCTTTCTTAACGTGAAGAAGTACACCGTCAAAAACATTTTCACTTGAAATTTTCTTTTCAATAAGTTTTTCGTCCATTATAAAATCACTCCAAATTTTTTATTAATTTTTGAATTTCGATATAACACGTTTTTTATTATTAGCATTCGTGATCATTACTCTAGCATTTTCCATTGAAGCCGGCGTTGCATCATCACCTGAAGCCATTCTTGCGATCTCTCTCAATCTCTCTGAATCATTAAGCCTTGCAACCTGTGTGATCGTTCGATTCTCTTCAGTCAACTTGCTGATTGAAATATGAACATCCGCCATACAAGCGATCTGTGCTAAATGAGTTATACAAAGAACTTGACGATATTTTGCAACCTTTGCAATACAATCAGCAACAGCATTCGCCGTCGTGCCGCCTAAACCTGCGTCAATTTCATCAAAAACCATTGTTGCGGCGGAGTCATCACGATTAGCATTGATCGTTTTAATTGCAAGTGCAACACGTGATAATTCACCGCCGGAAGCAATTTTTGAAAGCGATCGAACTTCTTCACCAGCATTTGCACTGAATAGCATATCAACTTCATCTGCACCATTTAAAGTTAATTCTTCATTCGGTTTAATTGAAATTAAAAATTTCGCCTTCTTCATTCCAAGCGGTCGAAGTTCTTTTTCTATTGCCATTGATAATATTTTTGCTGATTTATTTCTTGCATTCGTTAAAATTTCTGCTCGTTTTCTTGCTTGTGATTCAAGTTTTAAAATCAACTGTTGTAATGTCACGATGTCAGCATCAAAATTTTCGAT
>JAFUZV010000095.1 GCA_017476425.1 Selenomonadaceae bacterium | reverse complement strand
TATAACACCGCTAAATTTAACTTCAATGATAATCAAATCATCGTTACTTCTTTTGCTCCCGATCTTAACATTAACGCTGAAGACAAGATCACCGCGATCATTGAAGGTGATCCGCTTTCTCCTTCTTTCAATGTTAAATACATTATTGACGCTTTGAAAGTCTGTCAGCGCATCAACGGCGAAAAAACGATTATCGAGTTTACTGACGACACACACAAGCCCATAAGGATTAGTAACAAAGATAATCCCGACTTCGTTTATATCGTTACTCCTCTTCGTGCTGATTAATTGATTGCCTGCCGGCGGGCTTTATACACCGGCTGGAGGTGGTTTTTATGCATACTTGTACTTGTCAAGCCTGCGGCAAGCCTTTTAACGCTATTCGCAGTAATGTTAAATTCTGTTCTGATCGTTGCCGAAAGGCTAATTACAATTCTAAACGGCGTACTTCTTTTGATCCGATCACTTGTCCACGTTGCGGCAAATCGTTTATTCCACGTTCCAAAAGTCAAAAGTTTTGTTCGAGAGATTGTCAATATTACTACAACGAAGAACATCGAAAACAACTCCGCAAAAATAATCGTTCTCAAGCCGTTTGTCCGATCTGCGGTAAATCTTTCACACCATTTCATAATCAAAAATATTGCTCTCAAGAATGCAAATTTGAAGCACAAAAAAAGAATGTTGCTAAATATCGTACAAAAAAATTCAATCTCACTTCTTACACTAAAATTTGCCCTTTCTGCGGCAAAGAGTTTACTACTAAATTTAAATGCAAAATTTATTGTTCGAATCCTTGTCAAAAACAAGCCGTTAGTGAAAGAAGGAAACAAGAACGCCGCCAATTAAGTGCTGAGAAAAAAGCAGAAAGATCAACCAGCCGCAAGCCTTTTTATCGCGGAAGTGCTAAGTGCAAAAATTGCGGCAAAGCCTTCAGGCGGTCTGAATATGGCTCTAATCCTTTCTGCTCCGGCGCTTGCGAACGTGCTTACTACAAAAAATGCTCCGCAGAACTCAGCAGAAAATCACGTGAGGCTCGCAAGCTCGGTATGACTTATGGTCAATATGTCGCTTATCTTGAATCTAACTCCGTTTCTTCTAATTAGTGAGGTGATTTTATGTCTGATATTCATCTTCGCCCCTATCAAGTCAAATTCATTGACGATATTCGCCAACAATTCAAAGCCGGTCATAAAAACGTCGTCGGCGTTGCTCCTTGCGGCTCAGGTAAAACCATTATCACCGGCTGGCTTGCTAGGGAAGTTGCGAATAATAATAAACGTGTTTTATTTATGGTTCACCGTCAAGAATTGATCGAACAGACTTCTAAAACTTTCTTCGAGTTAAATCTTGATCACGGCATCATCTGTTCCGGCGTTCAACCTAATTACAATTTGCCGGTTCAAATTGCCAGCGTTCAGACTCTCGTTCGCCGCCTTGATAAAGTCCCTAAGCCTGATCTCCTTATCTGCGACGAGTGTCACCACGTTTTGGCGAATAATTATAAAAAAATCATTGACGAATGGAAACCGCTTTTGCTCGGCGTTACTGCTACTCC
>JAFUZV010000009.1 GCA_017476425.1 Selenomonadaceae bacterium | reverse complement strand
GTGGGACACACGGGAAACTTTTAGTTGGTCAAGCAACAGAGGTTTCGTATAGCTAAACAAATAAAACGAAGTCGAGCGGCACGACTAATTAAAAATACGCCTTTGGAGAGCGTGTAAGACCGACGAACTTAGCAAACTGAATTGCAAGGCGGTGCTCGTTGAATTAGGAATCCACCGGCTTTAGCCGTGTGGAGTGTCAATTTTTATGTCATAATAAGTTTTAAAAGAATTATAAAATCTAATTTGTATTTTATATCTGATCTCTTGAGGAATTTTTTGGTAATTTTAAAAATCCTTAAAAAGTTACAAAAAAATTTAAAATGATCAAAATCAATAAAAAACCGCCACATTTTACGTAGCGGATATTTTTTTGCGAAAAATTCAATTTTAGCAGTCTTTCATAGTTTTTCCTTCACCAACGAGCTTTTCAAAGTCACTGATGAAAGCATTAATCGCCGCATCGATCGCATTATTTTTAACAAGAGCGAAAATTACATCAGGTGAAGCAGTAGCGGCTCCAATTCCATACTCTGCAAGTTCCAAAAGTTGTTGAGAATTTTTAAAACTTGCCGCCAAAACATTAGCATCAAGGTTATTATTTTTAAAAATATCGTGAATATGTTGTGCAATCGCAACTCCATCATAACCCATATTGTCAATTCTGTTGATATATGGCGCAGCATACGATGCACCGGCTTTAGCGGCTAAAAATGCTTGCATCGGAGTATAAATTGCTGTCGCGGTGATATTTGCGCCTTCAGATTTTAATTTTTGCATAGCCTCAAAACCGGCTTCGATCGACGGGATTTTAACGAAAGTATTTTTTCCGAGTTCTTTTTGAATGCGATGAGCGTCCTCAACCATACCTTCAGCGGTTTTAGCCACAACTTGGACGTGCAATTCAGCATCAGCACCGATAAATTCACGAATTTCTTTTAAAACTTCGTAAGGTGGACGACCACTTTGTGCAAGAATCGTCGGATTAGTTGTCACGCCGTCAACAGGATAAGATTTATAAATTTTTTTAATTTGATCAATGTGAGCATCATCAATAATAAGTTTCATTTAAATCACTCCTAAAAATTATATCTTCCTTCATTGCCTTCGGTAGTAATTTCGATCTCGTTGCCTTCAGGATCAAGAAAGCGGCTTTCATATTCACCATAACCATTCATTCTGAAACCGTTGACGATCTGATAACCGTCATTTGCCAGTTGTTCCGTGATATTTTCTACTTCTTCTTTGCTATCGACAGCAATTGCAAAGCGGTTAAGACCTCTAACGATAGCTTGACTTTGAGGTTCGACAATGTTCGGACCACTCACAAGCGAAAGACGAGAACCTTCATCGAATTTGAGATAGCAGTAGGTGTAACCCGTTTGAAAGTTTTCATACTTGTCATTAACTGTAGCTTTGAAGTATTTGACAAAGAAATCTTTCATTTTGTCAAGATCGTTGACATATATTAAAACATAAGCGATTTTCATTTGAATCACTCCTAAAATTAAATTTGCAGGATTTTAAATATTTTTATTGAAATTGACTTGCGAGGTGAGAAAAATGACAGAAATTAGAAAGGAAGCATTGAAAATTCTAGAAAGCATACCTGAAGAACATATGGATCAAGCAGTAGATATGCTAAGGCAATTTTATAATCAGAAACGACCGTTGACTGATGAGGAATGGGAAGAGAAACTAGCGAAAAGACGCAAGGCATTAGCAAATATCATGGCGATTGCTAATAGTTGTACAACAGGTACCTGCGGATTTTGATTACAAAAATGAAGTTGCAGAGGCATTGGAGGAAAAATATGGTATTACTGATTGATACAAACGTAATTCTTGATGTGCTTCTTAAACGTGAGCCGTTTTTGGAAAAATCCTATAAAGTAATTTAATGTGCGGAGATAAGACACGTATTGAAGCATATATCGCAGTGCACTCAATCACTAACATTTATTATTCAATTCGCAAACATTTTACTGATGACAAACGCAGAGATACTATTTTAGAACTCTTTGATTTTTATGACGTGGTGTCGATTGATCAGCAAAAGATAATAACTGCGCTTCAAAACAGAGAATTTAAAGACTTTGAGGATTGTCTGCAAGTTGAATGTGCCAAGTCCATAAAAGCTGACTATATAATCACTCGCGATGCTAAAGATTTTTTCAATAGTGAAATTAAATGTCTTACTCCGGAAGATTTTTGTAACAAATTTGAAGTCAATAATTAATTTTCACAAAGTCTGTTCCGTTCTACCGATAATATCATCTTGAGTTGCTTTTGAAAGTGCATTGAAGAAAGCACTATATCCGGCAACTCTGACAATTAAATCTCTATGTTTCTCTGGGTGAATTTGTGCATCAATCAAAGTTGTACGATCGACGATATTATATTGAACGTGATAACCGTGCAGACGATTGAAAAATGTACGAATCAACATAATTAATTTTTGTTTATTCTCTTCTTTTGAAAGCATTTGCGGAGTCATTTTTTGATTAAGTAACACGCCGCCGGTAATTTTTTCAGTAGGCAATTTCGACACGGATTTAAAAACAGCAGTCGGACCATTTTTATCAGCATTATGAGCCGGTGAACAACCTTCAGCAAGTGGCTCATGAGCTTTTCTACCGTTCGGTGTCGCCATTGTTCCCATACCTTGACCAACATTTGCACTGATTGACGAAGTTCCGCCGTAACGAATGCCGCCGATCGGTCCACGTTTATAACGTGTATTAGGATATTTTTTGATCTCGTCAAGATAGGAGTCATAAGCCTCAATAACCAACTGATCAACAGAATCATCATCATTGCCATACTTCGGAGCGTCATTGATCAGCATATCTTGAATGCGTTGATTTTCCGGCGAATTGAAATTATCTAATAAAGCGTCCCAAAGTTGTTGAGGCGTTATTTTTTTGTCCTCAAATACAAGTTTTTTGATCGCTGCAAGTGAATCAGCCATATCAGCAATTCCAACTTGTAAGCCACTGATAAAATCGTAGACTGCGCCGCCTTCTTTGATCGTCTTACCTCGTGCAATACAATCATCAGTCAAAGCAGAGCAAAGAATATCAGGAACATCACGTTCAGAGGCTTTATCAATAGCATTTTCAACAATCGCACTGTATTTTGTCATTTCACGAACAGTTTTATCCCAAACGTCCATTAATTCTTCATAACTCTTAAAATCTTTGAAATATCCATAGCCTTTAGTGAAACGTTTACCACTTGTCATATCAACGCCGTTATTCATTGCACAAAGTAGCACTCTCGGAAAATTGATATAACTCATACCTGTACAACGATAGCCCCATTTTCCAGGCACTGCCGTTTCAACGCAGCCGATCGCACTGTAATTATAAGCATCTTCCTCTTTGACACCCCAATTAATGAATGACGGAATAATAATTTCATCGTTGTTAAGTGCCGGCATACCAAAACCAAGTTTCATAACTTCAATGCACTCGTCCATAAATTTTTTATTGATATTTGCATGATAACGAACAGTGAAATTAGGTTGAGTTAAACGAGTCTGGGCTATCGACTGCAAAACTAAGAAAGAAAGATCATTAACAGCATCTTTTTTGTCGACAGTCTGACCGCCGACTGTAACATTTTGATACATAGGTGAACCGGCACTGCTGAGAGTATGAGACTGCGAACGAATTTTTTGCACAGTCAAAGTTTTGATCCACAAACAAGTCAAAAGTTCTAATGCTTCATCTTTAGTAATTTTGCCGGACTCAATATCTTTCTTATAAAAAGGATACATATATTGATCAAATCTACCGTAAGAAAGCGAATGACCATTTGATTCGATCTGTAAAATTACGTGAATGAGCCAGACGGCTTGAACTGCCTCACGGAATGAATTAGCCGGATAATAAGGAACTTTTTCACAAATTTTACTAATCTCTTCAAGTTCCGATTTACGTTTAGGATCAATTTCTTTCTCCGCAAGTTCCGCCGCTAATTTTGAATAACGCAGTGAAAATTGATGAACAGCGTCGATAACAATCAACACGGCTTTATAAAAAATATTTTTATCGATCGATTCGGGATCAGTTAAATCAAGATTGTTTTTGAAATCTCTAACACGATTTTCATAACCGATCAAGCCCTCGTTAATAACTTTTTCATAATTCACTGCTAAATGTGCATCGCCGGCATTAAGTTTGCCTTCCATACCTAAACTCGGCAGCACGTCAAGAACTTCATCAGGCAAAAGAGCCATTCCACGATCGTGAAGACAATTATTTTTCCAAAACGGCGCAATTTCTCTAAGCTGATTTTTTGTCTCTTCACTGATATAAAAAACGTCGCCGTCACGCTTTTCAAATTTATCAAGTTCATCAATCACAAAGCCCATTGTATATTCCGGAAAGATCGGTGCATTACAATTTTTCGTCGCTTGGTTACCTGCAAGAAGAGATTTATTTTCAATGTAAATCGTCATTTTCTCAAGAATATTTTTCAGACCGAGTGCACGTTTCATAACCGGCGGTTGATTCAAATTAGCTTTGTAAGCCTCTGTAACTAAAATTGCACGTTCAGCATCAATATGAGGTTTTTCGTCAAGCACTTCTTCACGAAATTCCTGCATTCGATCAGTCAACGAACCAAAATGTTCTTTGTTTTCCATAATATCACCACTTTCATTTAAAAATAGTTTTGCTTTCAAATTTACTACATTATAATTTTGTTGTTTCATTTTGTCAAGCGTTATTTTACAAAATTTATAAAAATATTTTTCATTTGAAACTAAATTTTTGATAAATAACATTGCAAAGCTCCGATTAAATTTGCATCTTCACTAAATTTACATTTTACTAATTCTGCTTTTGGTAATTGAAATGGACATTCTAAATACAATTTGTTGAGATTCCTTTTAACATATTCCATAAATGTAGGATATAAAAGCAATTCGCCGCCGAGTGCAAATTTTTCAACGTCTAAAACTGTTTGCAAATTAAAAATTCTAATTGCTATTTCTTGAGTGTACCATTGCAGACAATTAATCGCCTCTGATTCTGATCTTTTTACTGCGTCGAATATCGTCAATAAGTCAACCGTTTCAATATCCATATTTTTAATTTCGGAATAGCGTTTTAATAATTTCGGTATTCCAAAACTCCTGCCAAAAAAATTTTCATCTGAAAGATTATTACTGCTATTCAAAATGATATAAGAAACTTCACCAGCTGCAAAATGCTTACCTTTATAAATTTGATGATCTTTAATGTAACCGCCGCCGATCATTGTGCTGAAGATCAAAACAAATCCATCAGCAGAATCGATCAAACTTCCGACCGCTGCCTCTGCCATTGCTGCACATTTTGCATTATTTTCGATATGAATTTTTGTTTTGCAACGTTCATAAAGTGCTTGACGAAAGTAAAAATTATCATTATAACGAAGTGCTCCGCCCATAGCGCAATAACCATTTTCTGAATCAATGATACCAGGCATTGAAATTGCAATACCTTCAGCATCGTTGACTGCCTCATAAAGTCTTGCAACCGCTTCAATTAATTCGTTGCGTCCTTCTTGCGGTGTAAAAATTTTGCCGCGTTGTTTAATGTTCATATATTCATCCATACAAGCATATTTCATATAAGTTCCGTCAATGTCAACAACTAAAACTTTCAAATTGATCACCTCATTGAGTTTTATTTGCATTATATTTCATAATTTTTAATAAGTCAATTACTTTTATTTGAAAAAATATATTTACAATTTGAAATTAATTTGATATACTTTTCAAAATTAATGTCGAGGTGAATTTAATGAAAATCGAATCAAAATATGGAATGATATTTAACATTCAAAAGTTCAGCATTAACGACGGACCCGGAATCAGAACAGTTGTATTTCTTAAAGGTTGCCCGTTAAAATGCACTTGGTGTGCTAATCCTGAATCACAAGAACAACGTTTACAAATTCTTTGGGATGAAAAAAAATGCTTGCATTGTAATACTTGTGTTTTGAGTTGTCCGACGCTTGCAATTAAAAATGTTGACGGCAAAATTTTTATTGATCATAAACGTTGTTCCGGTGCCGGCGTTTGCTCCGAACGTGGAATTTGTATTGAAAAATGTCCTTCTCACGCTCTTAAGGCTGAAGGTGAACGCAAAACTGTTGATGAAATTATGAAAGTTGTTATGCAAGATTTACCATTTTATGAAGAAAGCGGCGGCGGCGTAACTTTAAGCGGCGGTGAAGCGACTATGCAACCGGAATTTACGATTGAACTTTTAAAGGCTTTGAAGTCGAAAAATATTCATACAGCGATCGAAACGACCGGCTTTACTTCACCGGCAATTTTTCAGCGAATTATTGAATATCTTGATTTATTACTTTTCGATATAAAGCACTGGAATGAAGAAAAGCACAAAGAAAAGACCGGCGTTTCAAATGTGCCGATCCTCAAAAATATGAAATATGCTATCGACGTTGGTAAAGAAGTTTTGCCGAGACTGCCTGTCATTCCTGGATATAATAATTTGCTTGACGATGCAAAAGGATTCGTTCAGCGTTTGAAAGAAGTCGGTGCAAATCGTGTTCAACTTCTACCGTTTCATCAGTTCGGTGAAAATAAATATCATATGCTTAGCCGTGATTATGAATTTGCTAACGTTAAGGGACTTCACCCGGAAGATTTAAAAGACTTTCAAAAAATTTTTATTGACAATGGGATCAATGCCTTCTTTTAAAAAAATTTTCCAAAATAAAAAATCGCTTGCAATCTTTAAACCGTAAGCGATTTAATTTTTTTAGTTTCCGCTCTCTACTCCTATTATTAATTTGAATAACTTTTCAATCATTATTAACCTTGATGAATACTAGATCTTTAGCTTTCCACGTGAATCGATCCATTCTTTTAAGAATTAAGTCTATTATATTCGGCAACAGGTTTCCATTTGGATTAGCGATATTTTATAATCTTCGTAGTCAGTGTTAGGTAATTTTTCGTTTTTTATCAATCTTTGAAAACGATCTAATACATTGATCAATGACTCATTCAATCTATTTCTTACTTCAGTTTTCAATTCGTCCGATACGCCATAAAATGCCTCAGCAATGCTACCGGCGATCGCTGCTTGAGTATCAGCATCACCACCGAGTGAAATTGCATTTCTGATCGCGTCTTCAAAGTCATTTGATTCAAGAAATGCAATGATCGACTCCGGCACAGATTTTTGACAGCTGACTTCAAATTCATAAGTCTTTCTGATCTCGTCAAGCGATCTGCTAAGATCGTAACTAAAATTCTCTTCAATATAATTTTTGATCTCATCTTTCGACTTGCCATTTCTAGCTAAAAAAATAGCACTTGCAACTGATTCAGCACCTTTGACACCTTCAGAATGATTATGAGTAACTTCAGCTGTCCAACGTGCAACTTCTCTTGTACGATAAAGATCATCATAAAGCCAGCCGACCGGCGAAACTCTCATTGCTGATCCATTGCCGTAACTTTTATAAGGTTTTGGATCGTCTGATTTAAGCCATTTACGAAAGGCATGACCATAACCGGCATTAGGTGATTTATTTCCCCAAAATCTCATCGAACGTATAACTTCTGATTTGATCTCTCTTTTGTCAGTATTTTTAGTAACGTTAATCAAAGCATCAGCAACAGCGATTGTCATCATTGTATCATCTGTAAATCTAG
The DNA here is from genome assembly GCA_017476425.1 of Selenomonadaceae bacterium. Lineage (GTDB taxonomy): Bacteria > Bacillota > Negativicutes > Selenomonadales > Selenomonadaceae > Quinella. The sequence continues at coordinate 3,477 of JAFUZV010000009.1, read as the reverse complement.
ACTCTTTACTGAAAAGTGGAAAATCTTTTTTCTTTATTGAATCTCTTTCATAAACTGATCCAATAATATCACCTAAAATTGCCCCGTACATTACAAAGACCTCCATTAATCAAATTATTTATTGTCATTAGCAATCTTTTTTCTGATCTTCTAAACTACGAGCCTAAGCCTTTGATTTTTTGCGATCCATAAAATCACCTCAAAAACAAATTTAAATCATTCAATGGACTTTGAATTTATCAACAGCATTTTGCAATTCAGCGGCTAATTTAGCAAGTGACTGACTAGCCGTTGCAATTTCGTCCATTGAGGCTGATTGTTGTTGAGTTGCCGCCGAAACCGTTTGTGCCTCATCAGAATTTTTAATACTAATCTCCTTTATATCGTCCATAGATTTACGCATATCTCCAGCACTTGTAGCCATTTCACTGATTGAATGAGCAATTTCATCAACTTCGCTTGCCAGTGCTTTGATCGAAATTGCGATCTCATCAAAGACAGAATCAGCAACGGTAACTGACTGCATACCATTTGTTACGCTTTCAGTTCCGGCTGTACTTGCTGCAAGTGCTTTTTCCATAATTGCACCATTGCTTGAAACGTGATCAGCGATCTTTCTTGAGGACGATTCGACTTCTTCAGCTAATTTACGAACTTCATCAGCAACGACGGCAAAACCTTTTCCGGCTTCACCGGCTCTTGCTGCCTCAATAGCGGCGTTAAGTGCGAGTAAATTCGTTTGACCGGCGATCGAAAAGATCAATTCAACAATATTATTAATTTCCTTTGAACTCTCTGCAAGTTGATCCGTTGCCTCTTGAATAGTTTTCATCGTGCCGGAAATATTTTCCATATGACCGACAACATCACGAATTGCATTTCTACCATCTTCAGCACTCTTAACAGTTATATGAGTTACTGAGGCAATAGCATTCGTCTTTTCAGTTATTGCATTTGCTGTATCTGCGATCGTTCCTGCCTCTTGATTCGTAATTTCTGCGGCTTGAGATTGTTCCGTGACACCACCGGCGATCGCTACGATCGAATTTGCAACTTGATTTGATGCTTGAGCTGATTGATGAGCTGATGCAGTAAGTTCTTCACTTGCCGCTGCAACTTGTTCGGACTCTTGACGAATATTTTGTAAAAGATTTCTCATCGTCTTTCTCATTTCGTTAAAGCCGATCGCAAGATCGCCGATCTCATCTTTTGAATCAATGCTGATTGAATTTTGACGAAGATCACCATTATTGATAACTTCACATTCATCACGAAGCTGACGAATAGGATCAACAAGTTTACTTGAAACCATAGTGATAACGATCACTGCAAGAATCATAGTACATAACGAAATACCAATTAAAAATTTCAAAAGAGTAGTTGATGCCGCTTCAATTTCATCAATCGGTGCAGAGGCAATAGCGATCCAACGACGACCTTCAAGATGTACAGGTGTGAAAACAGCTTTAGATTCAGAGCCGCGAGAAGTTTTGTAATAACTTGAATATTGTTGATCACTTGCAATAACTTCACTAAAGCAATCAAGCAAACGTTGATCAAGTCCCGGACCGCCTTTTTTCAAATCAAGCGTACCAACTTTTTCAGGTATCTGCTTGTATGCAATGCAAATTCCGCTTTCATCGACAACATAAACATAACCTTTTTCCATAAATTTAAAATTGCCGGCTAGATCAGACAGCGTATCAAGTGTAATAGTTCCATAAACAACGCCAATAGTTTGACCGTTAGATTTAACAGGATAAGCCATTACAGTGATCATTTTCTTCGACGTGCCGGACGTTGAAGGACCAGACATATAAGGCTTACCGGAAGACATAACACTTTTGAAATATTCACGATCGCCACGAGCCATTGCTGTATCTGATTCGTTAAAAGCATTTCCGTTTAAATCTGCAAAGGCTATCATTTCAAAGCCTTGTGTATGACTTTTGACTTCTTTCAAGGCGGCAAGTTTAGCGGCGTGATCACCAGAAATGATCGCAGGATTTGTAGAAAGTTCTTGCAGACGGATTGATTTTTCCTGCATTTCTTTTTCAAGCGAAATTGCGGCTTGCCCACTGATCGATCTTGCAGTCCGATCAGCTCCTTCTATCAATTCTCTATTGCAAAGAAAGTAGCTGATCGCAGAAAATGCAATGAAACTGATCAGAAATAACGGAAGAAACACCAGTAAAAATTTTGTTTTGATACTATTTTTTTTGATTTGAGTTAAATTTTTGATGTCAGCTGTTTCAAGGCTATTCATCATAATTTAAATTCACCTCGATTCTAAATTTATTTAAGAAATTTTTGATTTTTAATTAAATTATTTGCAAAAATAAAATTTATTAAATTTCATTTTAGATTTACCAACTAACATAAACCGGCTCAGTATTATTTTTTGTAATTTGATCTTTTAAAATGTGCAATGCTTGAAACATTATATGAGGCGGAATTTGATTTATGCAATGAGAATAATTTTGTGTACAGCCAAAAAAATTATTTGAATTTCTACATTCTGGCAAGGCATTCTTAGGCATAACTGTAACGGAAGGAACATTATAAGGATACCATCTTTTAATAGATGATGATTGATTTTTTATATCCGCAGCTAAACAATTAGGTGTCAGTACAGGAATTTTTAAAGCTGCCGCTGCGTGTATTAAACTTGTATCATTACCAATGCAAATTTTACAATAACTCAAAGCTGCCATACTTTTCCTATAACTTGTCTTATTGATCAAATTTACAACAGCTTTTTTATCTACACGTGATTCAATGACTTCGCCTTCTTCAATTTCATCTTTACCACCGAGTAGAATAAACTTTGCTGTTGATTCTTCGGTTAAAATCATATTTATCAATTCGGCATAATATTTCGCTGCCCAATGTTTACGTTTTCCAGAACCACCTATACATATTGCATAAAGATTTTTTTCTTGATATGGAATCAAAGTTTTTATTTCTGCGAAATCCAACGGTGTGATCCAAACTTCAATATGACGATCAGCAATCGGCAATGAAAGTTGAAAATCTAAATAGCTTAAACAACTATCAACTGCATGAGTTCCATATAATGTATGAGGAACAATTATATTTGACAAAGGTGCAAATAATCTTGAGGCTGAATTTATTGCAATAGAAAAAATTTTTTTTGCACCGGACATATAAGATATAAGTGGAGTCATTCCTCCATTAGAACCAAAAACTAGTGAATAAGCTATATCGAATTGATACTGTAATAATTTTTTTGAAATCTCAATGATACTTGGAAAATATTCTGAAAAGCCTTCTTTTCTGATAATATCACAAGTAAAAATTTCATTTACGTAGGGACAATTTTCAGCGATATTCAAAACATTATTTGAAACCAGCAAAATAATATGAGACGTTGGATAAATTCTTCTAATTTCACGAATACTGGCAGAAGTGCAAATGAATTCTCCAATTCTAGAATTAAAGACAATTAATAGATCG
>JAFUZV010000094.1 GCA_017476425.1 Selenomonadaceae bacterium | reverse complement strand
CTCAAATAATTATTACCGGTGTAACCTGCGCCGAAAATAATTCGTGTTGAATATTTTTTCAAAAGTTTTTCAATGCCTATTTGATATGCTAAATAATCTTCAGCGATCGACTTTGAAAGCTGCAGAAGTTTTGATCTTATGATCGGTGAAAATGATTTAGCAGTATCTTCAAATTGCATTACGATCAAACCGTCGAAATTGATCGCTCGAAGTACACGAATCAAATTAAAATAATCAGTCCGGCAAGCACCTTCATAAACTGAAGTAAACGGCAGCATTGAACTTTCATTTAAGCTGTCACAATCTCGAACAATGATCATTTTCAAGCGATCGCCTAAAGCCGTTGCAATTTCATACATATTTTGACCGAAAAGGCTGCAAGTTCCAACGTCCATTGAATAACCAAAAATATTATCGCCTGCATCGTCATTCAATCGATCGATCCATTCAACGATCTCATCAGCCTCCGAACATATTCCACGAAGTCGATCATTTCTATTGCTCTGCTGATTTTCAAGCAAGATCATTAATCCATTAGCTTTAGCGATCTTTGCAAGTTCCAAATAGTGATCGTGATTGAATTTCAAAACGTCATTATTTCCAATACCGGCGGCGATCGGTCGTAAAATAATAAATTTGCAGCCGGCTTTAATCGCAATTTCTAAACTTTGATTATTGAGTTCCTTTAAAATTTCACTGCAATCATCATTAATATCAAGATGTGGCGGCGTAAAATTCACATAAGCGGCGGTAAATTTCAAATTCTTTTCAAAGCCTGCCGAAATGATCGGATCAATAATTCTTCCTAACTCTTGAGGATTTTTAAAAATCCAGTTGTCCTTAAGATTTTCTCTGCGTTTCGCTTTAAATTCAAAAGCACTTTTTGAGATATTCAAAACAACTTCGCTATAGCCGCTGTCAGCAATATCATTAACACCGGCTTTCGGAAATTTCGCTGAAATTATTCCGTCAGTCGAAATTAAAATTTCCATAATTACAACTCCAATTCATAATTAAATTAATTCCGCATTCCGAATTCCTAATTCCGAATTAATTAATTAATTCTTTCGCTTGCTTGCCCGTCATATGATCGATTTCAAGAACCATAACAACTAATGCTTTGATTTGACTTTCGATAACTTTATCACGTTTTTCAATGCTTACAGTCGGTGAATACTTTTCAGACAAAATTTCAAGTCCTCGACGCTTTTCAGGATCATTATTATCATCAATTATTTTAATTCGCCCAAAAACGATCGCACTTTTGAAATAAGTTGTAAACTTTTCACCAACAATCTGATCTTGATCGATCACGCAGAATGAAACTTTTGAATTATTTTTGATCGCGTCGATCTTATGACCTTTGATCGCTGAATGAAAATAAATTTTTTGATTAGTATCATCATAAGCAAAACTGATCGGCAAAGCATAAGTATAACCGTCATCACCGTCAAGTGCTAAGACTCCGCCGGTTGCACCTGTCAAAATTTTTTTCGTTGCCTCGTCATTTAATTGTTGTTTACTTCGTCTCATCTCACGAAACATTTTTGATCACCTCTTCATTTATTTTTAAAATTTTTTCTCCAACTCAGCAGACAAAATATAACATTATTTTTTTGAATAGACAATAGCAATGTTTTATGATATATTTAAAAAAATTATTTATTCCGTCAAAAAATTTTTTGGAGTGATCAAATAATGCTAAAAGTTTACAACACTATGACGAGAAGCAAAGAAGATTTTAAACCTCTTGAAAAAGGCAAAGTCAGCATTTATTGCTGTGGTGTTACGCCATACAATGAGCCGCATATCGGAAACGCAAGACCATTTGTAACTTGGGATGTTATTCGACGTTATTTTGTTAAAAAAGGTTATCGCGTCGACTACATTCAAAATTTTACAGACGTTGATGATAAAATCATTGCGGCGGCGAAACGTGAAGGACTTCTTTGGAATGAGATCGCCAATAGATATATAAATTCTTATTTCAAAGTTATGGACGCTTTAAACATTCGCCGTGCTGATTATTATCCTCGTGTCTCTGAAGATATGAAAGATATTATTTCAATGGTGCAAACGCTGATTAATAAAAATTTTGCTTATGTCCTTGAAAATGGTGATGTCTTCTTTGACGTAACGAAAGATGAACAATATGGAAAACTCAGCGGACGTAAGCTCGAAGATAATGAAGCCGGTGCAAGAATTGAGATCGACGGACGTAAAAAGCACCCGATGGATTTTGCACTTTGGAAGTCAGCAAAAGAAGGTGAACCTAGTTGGGAAAGTCCTTGGGGCAAAGGTCGTCCCGGCTGGCATATTGAATGTTCTGCAATGTCATTAAAGTATCTCGGTGAAAAATTTGATTTTCACGGCGGCGGCTCCGATCTGATCTTTCCTCATCACGAAAACGAAATTGCACAATCACAAGCGGCGATCGGTGACGATCATAGTTTTGCACAATACTGGCTGCACAATGGATTTATTACGATCGATCACGAAAAGATGAGTAAATCAGCGGGAAATTTCTTCACCGTCAAAGAAATTCTTGAAAAATATTCCGGTGAAGTCGTTAGATTTTTCTTGTTGCAGACTCATTATCGTAGTCCGCTTGACTTTAGTGAAGAGAGAATTATAGAAGCTCAGACGGCTTACAATCGACTTGCAACAAGTAAAGATTATCTCTTTGATCTGATTAAAAAAATCGATAATGGTGATATGGGATTTAGCGGCGTTGGAAGTACTGCGATCACTGTATCAAAAGCCGGTGGACTTGCTGAAATTTCCGAACGACTTTTAACACTCTTCTATGATGCGCTTGACGATGATTTTAATACTGCGCTTGCAATTAGTCATATGTTTGAATTGTCGAAAGAGATCAACATTTATTATAACGAAGTTATGAACAGTAATATTGCAATTAGTGAGAGTGACGCAAAAATTATTTATCGTGTTCGTGACGTTTATATGGAAATGTCAAGCATTATAGGTATTTTTGAAAAGGCAGTTCGTACCGTTGATTCTAATGCTGAATTTAAATTGATTGATGATCTTATGGAGATAATCATAGCGAATCGACAAGCGGCAAGAGAAGCCAAAAATTGGGCTATCGCTGATGGTATTCGTGACAAGTTGAAAGTTGCAGGAATTATTTTAGAAGACACGCCGCAAGGTGTCCGCTGGAAAAGGATAAATAATTAATTAAGAATGCAGAATGCAGAATGTAGAATTGATATGAATGATTTAAAAAAGTTTTGTGAAGGATTAGACGTTAGAAATTTACAAACGCTGTCGATCGCTTATGTTGGTGATGCTTATTATCATTTATTCGTTAGAATTAAGCTGTTGAAGATCAAATATAAAGTTAATGATCTGCACTCAATGAGTTCTAAAATTGTTTCTGCGGTTGCTCAATCGAAAACTTATCAAGCGATCGAAAAAATTTTAACTGCTGAAGAGAAAGAAATATTTCAACGCGGGCGAAATGCTAAGAGTCATTCAACTCATTCAGCAAGCAATGTTGAATATCATAACAGCACCGGCTTTGAAACGTTGCTTGGTCAATTATTCATTGAAGGCAAATATGATCGGCTTGAAGAGATCGCTAATGAGGCATTCAACATTGCATTGAAAAATTTTATTTAATTATGGAGGAAGGAATAAAAATGTCAAACGAAGATAAAATTATTTCTCTGCTGACTTCAATTCAAAAAGACGTTGAAACAATGAAAGTCGATATTGATGAGATCAAAAATAACAGCTTTCATAAACAGCAAGAGATGAATGATTTGAAAGATGTTAAAATCCAAAAATTGTTAGAATCTCTGAAGCGTTTTAGCACTGCAAATACGCCGGAAGAGCAAGCTGAAATTGAGGCATTTGGTAGATTTATGGACGCAGAAGAGGAAAGGAAGAATTAAAAATATGCTTTATTGTCTTGATTCAAATGCTGTAAGTGACATTCAACGCAAAAGTTATAATGTTCTCACTCAACTTGAAAAAGAAATTATTAACGGAAATGAAATTGCAATTTGCTCAGTGGTTTATTATGAAATAGTTCGAGGTTTAAAAGCAGTAGGAGCTAAAACTAAGTTAAAAGAGTTCCTGGAAATGTATGAAAAATGTATTCATTTGCCGCTTGATATGAGAGTCATAGAGAAAGCCATTGAGATTTATTTGTCGTTGCACAAAGGACAACAGATCGAAGATAACGACATTTATATTGCGGCAGCATCGATTGTTAATGATTGTGTGTTAGTCACGGCGAATGAGAGACATTTTAGCAGAATCGAAGGCTTAAAATATGTGAATTGGAGAAATGATGAGTAATAAAAATAATTCGACATTAAATCAAAATGAAGAAAATGATATAATCGTTGGAAGAAATTCAGTTGTGGAATTATTAAAATCCGGGCGCAAAATCAATCGTCTAGTGATCGCTGAAGGAAGTCGAGACAAAACAATTCAAAAAATAATTTCACTTGCTAGGGAAAATCAAATTATTTTTGAAAATGTTCCACGTGCTAGGCTTGATAAAATTCATTCAAATCATCAAGGCGTGATCGCTTATACAACGCCGATCGAATATTCAACGCTTGAAGAAATCACTGCGCCCTCAGCCCTCAGCCCTAAGCCTTTAATTTTACTGCTTGATGAATTAGAAGACCCTCATAACTTCGGAGCAATCTTGCGAACAGCTGATGCAGTTGGAGTCAACGGCGTATTAATTCCTAAACGTCGATCAGTTTCATTAAATGCAACTGTTGCGAAGACTTCCGCCGGAGCGATCGAATATGTTAAAGTTGCACAGATCAATAATGTTGCACAGACTATTAAAAATCTTCGTGAAAAAAATTTTTGGATCGTCGGCTCTGATGCAGAAGGTACAATTAATTATAATCAAGTCGATTATAAAAAACCGATCGTGTTAGTGATCGGAAGTGAAGGCAAAGGACTTAGACGACTGACGAAAGAAAATTGTGACGAGCTGGTGAAAATTCCAATGATTGGCAAAATAAATTCGCTTAATGCTTCAGTCGCCGCTGCGATCTTAATGTATGAAATTTTTAATCAACGAAACAAATAATATTTGAATTAACAAATCTGTCAATCAAGGCAGATTTTTTTATTGAAAACATTTTACAAAATCAATCAATGAATATATAATTAAAAAAATGAAAATAAATTGCTGAGAAAAATAATGAGCAAGAAAAAACGAGAATATTATTTAGTTGACGGTTACAATTTGATTCACGTCTGGAAAGAACTCAACACTGAAGATTTTGCAACAGCACGCGATCAACTTACAAATATTTTAATCGAATATGGAGCTTATGAAAAATTTGATATAACGCTTGTATTTGATGCCGGATCAACTGAAGAAGAAGAACACGTTGAAATTTACGGCGATCATTTCAAAGTTATTTATAGCGGATTCGGTGAAACGGCTGATAACGTAATTGAAAGACTTGTTTATGAACTCGTCAAACAGCGAAAAGAAATTCACATTGTAAGTTCCGACGCAGTGATTGAAAGTGTAATATTAGGTGCCGGTGCATATCGTCATCCATCAAGAGAATTTTATAGAGCCGTCAAGCGTGTTAAGGAACATATCAGAAAAGAATATTTAGGAAATGTAACTCTGCCGGTTGTTCGCAGTGAAGTTGGCGATCAAATTGATGATAACGTTTTTGCTAAACTTGAAAAACTTCGTCGTCAAAAATAAAATTTGACTTTAAATCAATAGTGAAGTATAATTTTAAATATGCAGGATTTAAAAAATGTTTATAGAATTAAAATACTTTTGCATTTTTGATGAGAGTTAAATTATTGATTTAATGGAAGTGGGTAAAGTTGACAAAATGGAAGTAGAGAGCATTAACGAATATGAAAAATTCGAGTCACTAACGGACGAAGAATTAATTGCAGAGATTAAAAATAATTTTAACAACAGCGCGCTCGACTATCTTATATATCGCTATAGAAGTTTTGTCAGAGCGAAGGCGCGATCTTATTTTCTAATCGGTGCGGATAGAGAAGATATTATTCAAGAAGGTATGATCGGTTTTTATAAAGCGATTCGTGATTTCAAAAGTGATAAATTATCTTCGTTTCACGCTTTCGCTGAACTTTGTGTTACTCGTCAAATTATTACTGCGATCAAAACGGCGACGCGTCAAAAACATATTCCGCTAAATTCTTATATCTCACTCAACAAGCCGATTTATGATGAAGATTCTGATCGAACGCTTTTAGATGTCTTGTCTGGTGTTAAAGTTGCTGATCCTGAAGAGCTTGTTATAAGTCGTGAAGAATTTTTGACGATTGAACGAAAGATGGAAGAAATTTTAAGTGATCTTGAATGGCAAGTGTTGATGGCGTATCTTGACGGAAAATCTTATCAAGAAATCGCACAAGGTTTAAATCGTCACGTTAAATCGATTGATAATGCACTTCAAAGAGTTAAAAGAAAACTTGAAAAATATGTTGCAAGTCGCGGTGAGGCGATCGATATTAGCACTGTTTATCGTGGTTTATCAACGATCGATCGCAGAATTAAACCACGTGGTGAAAGAACAGCAACAGCAGCAGTTCAAAGATAATTAATTAATAACAAAAAATTATCGCCGACAGTAATTGTCAGCGATTTTTTTATTTTTAATTTCAAAATCCACGACGATTATGATAGAGACACCAAGGCTCTTCTGACATATAATCATTATTATGATAATAAGCCGCTCTTGCACGACAGCCGCCACATTTATTTTTGTAATTGCATTCACCGCAACCGCCGCTATAATTCAAAGTTCGGAGTTTATTCAAAACTTCGCTTGTCTTCCAAATTTCATTAAAAGATTTTTTTCTAACGTCACCAAGTTCCATATTAAGATAAGCACACGGCTGAACTTTTCCACGCGGACTAATTATGCAATAAGATAAACCTGCAAGACAACCGCGATGAAAACGTGTTTTAATTCCGAGTTGATCAGCGATTCTTAAAAATTGCGGTGCACACGTCGGTTTTAATTCAATGTCAACTGTCTGTTGTTTCTTCATAATTCGAGTTAAAACATTTTCATAAGCCTCAGCTCTCAATGATTCTTCTTCGATAGTTTTTGCTCTGCCTGTTGGGACTAAAAAGAAAAAATGATGAGCTTTTGCACCGATCTCAACTGCAAAATCAGTCATTGATTCTAATTCGTGTTGATTCCATTCCATAACTGTTGTATGAATTTGAAATGGCAGATCAACTTCACGACAATTTTTCATTCCATCTACTGCGCCTTGCCAAGCATTTTTAAAAGATCGAAATTTATCGTGCTTTTCAGCGTCAAGCGAATCAAGTGAAATTCCCATACCTTTTGCGCCGGCATTTTTGAGATCACGAGCCATTGATTTTGTTATCAAAGTTCCATTAGTCCCGAACACCGGGATCAATTTCAAATTTGCAGCGTGACGAACAAGATCAAGAATATCCGGGCGCATTAATGGTTCACCACCGCTAAAAATCATAATTTTAAAACCGGCAGCGGCGATCTGATCCAAAAGTCTTTTTGCCTCGTCAGTTGAAAGTTCATCTTCAACTTTACAGCCTGCATCTCTGTAGCAATGTGCACAATACATATTACATTGATTTGTTGTATTCCAAGAAACGATCAAAATTTTTTCCTCCAAAAAATATTTTTAAAAAATTTCTTCGTCAGTTAAATAACACGCCGGATCAGATTGCCAAAAATCACCAGTCTTAGCCTCTGCACGAGTTCTGAAATTTCCGTTGCAATTATCAAGAAATTTGCACTTTGCACAGCGACCTTTCAAAAGCGGCTTTCGATCTTTTAAGCCGTGCATAATTTCATCACTTGTATCAGTCCAAATATCACCGAACTTTCTTTCACGAACATTTCCAAAAGTATGATGCTGAGTAAATTGATCCGGGTGAACGTAACCTAACGGATCAACTTCACCAAAAGCAATACCCGATCTGTTGCCGCCATTGATCGAAATAAATTTTTTAATTTGCGCCGCTGTCTCTTCATCGCCATCAGCTAAAGTTTTAAGATACATATAAACGCCGTCGCAATGATTATCAACCGTCAAAATTTCTTTTTGAAGTCCACGCTGTTCAAAATCCTTTGTACGTTTAATTATAATATCCATTGCTTGACGTGATTCAGCAGGCGTTACATCTTCATTGATCATTTTATTGCCGCGTCCGGAGTAAACAAGGTGATAAAAGCAAACACGATTGATATTTTTTTCTTCGATAAAATCAAAAATATTTTCAAGGTCTCTTAAATTATGCTGATTGATCGTAAATCTCAAGCCGACACGTTGACCAACTGCAACACAATTTTCAATTCCGTGCATTGCTAATTCATATGCACCATCAACGCCACGAAATTTATCATTGACATTTTTTAAGCCGTCAAGCGAAATTCCAACGTAACCAACGCCAATATCTTTAATTCGCTGAGCGACTTCACGAGTTATTAAAGTTCCATTCGTCGAAAGTGTCGGACGAATTTTTTTATTTGCGGCATATTCAGCAAGTACAAAAAAATCTTTACGGATCAGCGGCTCACCACCACTGAATAATAAAACCGGCACATTGAAGTCAGCAAGATCATCAATAAATTTTTTCGCCTCATCAGTTGTCAATTCACCGCTGTACTTTTGAGAATCAGATTCCATATAACAATGACGACATTTTAAATTACAAGTCTTCGTTGAATTCCAAACGACAACCGGACCAACACCTTCAGCGGCTCCGTTGATCATTCGATTAGCATTGTGGCCATATCTCAATTTATCACCGTAATAATCTCTTGCAAAAAGTAATTTTGTAACACTAATCAATTTAATTTCACCTCAAATCAATCGTAAGCCGCAATTATGCTTCGATAACCATTTTCATCTAAATACCAATTAAACAATTCACGGAGCATTTTATTTGCCGGTGCTTCTATGTATGACATTCTCTGCCATCGTCGCGCAATTTGTGTTGTAATTTCGTTATGGCGTTCAAGTACTGTTTGTTGTTCTTCAAGATATTTTCCTACAAATATTTCAGCGTCTTTATCGTTAGTTAGAAATTTTTTTGATTCGGTAGGCGGTATTCCTAATTCCCAAAAATGATTTCGTACAGTTGCTGCGAAAGATTGACTTGCCAATAAGCCGCCTCTATCTGAAGTTGAATCTGCACAATGAAGATAAGCAGTAAACAAAAGTTTTGGCAAATCTATAAGTCCACCGCCGGGCATATACGCAGCAAGCGTTGTAAGCTCCACGTGATCTGCCTTTATCATTGTTACAGCATTTCCAATATTGTAGTAAAGCATATCTTCATCAGAGTATTGCAAAACATAATCCGGCACCACTAAGTAAGGCTTATCAGAACCGTATGGCGATATATTGATATACATTAAATGACAAAGATAAACATCAGGAACTGGCGAAACGTCTATTATTTCACATACTTCATTCACAATTCTAAACAATGTGGGCTCGCTTTTTTCGTTAATTTTTACAAATGTTCCTTGTGTTATGGGATCTATTAAAGTTTTGCAGAAATTGGCAGCAGAATTTATAAATTCTTGAACAGTTTTATTGTTTAAAGCGGCATCTTTTTTTTGTAATTCGTCAGGGTGTATAAATTCCGAAACTTTCAATCCGCGCAAAATTTTTCTTTTCATAAAAAATCTCCTTTGTTTTTATGAACACAATTAAAGATTTTCTTCTTTCTCAAAATCAAACAATTTAATCGTCTCATCTTGACTTTTTGGAGAAATAAATCCCATATGCTCATAACCTGCTTGAGTGACAACTCTACCTCGTGGAGTTCTGACGATAAAACCGAGTTGCATTAAAAACGGTTCATAAATATCTTCGATTGTCTCACGAGTTTCACTAATCGACGCAGCGATCGTTTCAAGTCCGACAGGTCCGCCATTAAATTTTTTGATCATCGCTTCAAGCATTCGCCGATCAGTATGATCAAGCCCAACTTTGTCGACTTCAAGCATCTGCAATGCACGATCAGCAATTTCATCAGTGATCTTGTCAGAACCTTCAACTTCTGCAAAATCTCTAACACGTTTCAAAAGACGATTTGCAATCCTCGGCGTTCCTCGTGATCTTTTAGCGATCTCATTTGCACCATTCGGATCAATCGAAATGTTTAAAATTTCAGCCGCACGAGTAATAATTTCAACAAGTGAATCAGTTGTATAATATTCAAGTCGACTAATCACGCCGAAACGATCACGAAGTGGCGGAGAAAGTGATCCGGCTTTCGTAGTTGCACCGATCAAAGTGAATGGTGCAATGTCTAATCTGATCGATCTTGCACCGCTACCTTTGCCGATTATTATATCAAGCGAAAAATCTTCCATCGCTGAATATAAAATTTCTTCAACAACTCTTGGCAGTCTGTGAATTTCATCAATAAATAATACGTCACGCGGTTGCAAATTCGTTAAGAGTGCTGCAAGATCGCCGCTACGTTCGATCGCCGGACCCGAAGTTGGTCGAAAGTTCACACCGAGTTCATTTGCTATTATCGCTGATAAAGTTGTTTTGCCTAAACCCGGCGGTCCGTACAATAAAACGTGATCCAGTGCTTCTTTTCGTGAGATCGCCGCTTTAATGAATATTGATAAATTTTGTTTTGCCTTGTCTTGTCCGATATATTCCGCTAATTTTCTAGGTCTTAAACTATATTGCCAATCGTCTGAATGTTGTTGTTCATTTGAAATAATTCGTTTATCCATAATTCACCGTTAAAAATAAATTTTTTTATGTCTTTGATTAACTTCAAAAGCGTTTTCAATATGGTTGAGTTTCCAACTTCTGGAGTTCATTTTATCATTCGCAAGAATTTCAATAACATCGAATCTGCAAGGTGTAGTATCGAAATTATAATTGTCTTGTAAATATTTTGTTGCCGCAAGAATAATTCTTTGTTGTTTAGGATAATTTACAGCCTCAGCAGGTCTTCCGAGTTTATCATTAAATCGAGTTTTCACTTCAACAAAAACTATCAAGTCATTTTGTTTTGCGATTATGTCAACTTCAGCTTCACGCCCGTAACGAAAATT
>JAFUZV010000093.1 GCA_017476425.1 Selenomonadaceae bacterium | reverse complement strand
TTGAAGTCCGGGAGCATAAGGACCGATCAAAACAATTTTATTTCGATAAACTTCAGGATCAATATTTCCTTCTAATAAATCCCAAAAATTATTTTTAACTGAATAACTCTTAGCAGTGAATGGCAAATAGAAAATTCCATTGTTATCAGTTTCTGGCGGCTTATTTATTTCAATACCTTTATACGAACAATATTTTTCATAAATTACTCTTGAAAATAAATAAAGGCGACCAAGTTCAGTAACATTTACAAATAAAAGTTCGTGACGTGCTACACCGTCAGGATCATCAGGTGCATTGATATGACCACATTCAACAACTTCATTCAATGCTTGAAAAGGTGGAATGAAAAGCTCACTTTCATTCCATACCGCAAAAGGATCATCATTTGAAATATCGTCAACGTTTTTATCAGAGTCAGATTCAGCACCAACAACAACATTATTATATTGAGCGGCGACTTCGACAAGTTCTCTATCACCTTCAGGATCATTAGGATTTTCACCGGTGAAAACCATATCTATTCCTATAACTGCCGGACGTGCATTCGGATCATTATTATTCAAATTTCTAATCGCTTTTGCAACATCTCTTCTGCGAATTGAATTTTTCGGACCTATTTTACTCAATGTAACATTATCAATACCTATAACGATAATATCTTGACTCTTTACGCCGACACTTTGATAAAATTGATCAGAAAATTTACTATCAAAGTCATTTATCAATCCAAATGACATAATGATAGTTATAATCGTTGCAGCTAAAATTGCATCTGTCAGACGCATTAATTTTTTTCTTGAAGTGATCAAATTTTCATCCCTAACACTCTACCTGTAAACACTACTGATCCATCATTCAAAAAATGTGAAATTTGATTTTCTTTGAGAATTTTATCAGAATCACTTTTCGATATTACCGGGCAAGTACCATTATCATTCATTGAATTGGCTTTTATGATCAGCGGATTATTTCCGGCACGTGTAATATAATCATAATTATTTATGAAATTATTTAAAAGTAAAAATCTATCTTCAAATCTCACAAAATTATTTTTAAGGTTCAGAGTCTTTAGCGACACAAATTTATTCTCAAATTTCATATCACTAACAATATTATTTATTGAATAGCCGATCATACCTTTCTCAATCACTTTTTCATAATCAAGATTGTTATAGCTGTAAATTGATTGGCTATCTTCATTAAAAATTTTCGGTGACATTACCGGATTTAATTCTAAATCACTGCAGTCAATGATCAGTCCGGTATAATTTCCTTCTATGACTTCGTTTTCAGTATCTTCATTTGTTGGCGGCGGAAAATCTTCTTTCTCAACAGGTTTAAATACAGCCTTAGCAATAGAATTTTTAACGCCATAAATAGGAACTGTCATTTCAACAATACAATTTCCATCTTCGTCAAAACGTTCATCTATAATTTCAGCATTAGTAATAACAGAATGTACTTCAACTTGTAATACTTTTTTTTCGGCGGTGATATGAATTTCTGAAACTTGCATTGCTAAATTACGATAAGCATCCATAATAGCGGCACGTCTTGCAAGAGCTTTGTTATTTGTCGAAAATCCATAGCCTTTAGCTATCAGTTGATCATTCTTCCACCATTCAACAGAATTATTATTTTGAGTTGAAATCGGTTGTTCATTTTCATCATCCGAAATTTCATTCTCAGAAATATAAATTTCTCTAGCTTGTGCAAATGAAAAAAAGCCGAAAATAAGAATTAACAACAAACGGAAAAATTTAAACATTAATGGACACCTCCAAAAAAATTGTTAAAACTCATTTCAGCTTTTTAAATTTATCAGTGATATTTACGATATTTAAAACGTTCCAAAAATTCGATCGCCGGCATCACCAAGACCCGGAACAATGTAAGCGTGATCGTTTAGTTTTTCATCAACGCTTGCAACGTAAACAGGAATATCCGGGTGATCACGTTCGACAACTTCAACACCTTTCGGCGCAGCGACTAAGCACATTAAAATAATTTTCTTTGCACCTTTTTGCTTGAGAAGAGTCAACGCCGCTGATGAACTGCCGCCGGTTGCAAGCATAGGATCAACAACAATCATTGTACGCTTATCAATATCAGAAGGCATTTTGCAATAATATTCAACAGGTTGCAAAGTCTTCGGATCACGATACAAGCCTATATGACCAACGCTTGCTTTCGGAAACATTTTTAATAAGCCGCTAGTCATTCCTAAACCGGCACGAAGTATCGGCACAATAATAATATTTTCGTCAACAAGAACTTTCGATTTACAACGAGTGATCGGCGTTTCGATCTCAACTTCTTTCAACTCAAAATCTCTTGTGACTTCGTAAACCATAAGCATTGCAATTTCTTCTAAAATTTCACGAAAATCTTTCGTTGAAGTTTCTTTTTTACGCATTACTGTTAATTTATGTTGAATCAGTGGATGTTTGATCTCTGTGATCATTATTCTTTCACCTCAAAAAATTTTTTTATTCTGCAAAAGGTTGATCAACTTTTAAATCATCATCAATAATTTTTTTCTTAGCCTTCGGATCGTCGAATGGATTTTTTTCAGTCTTTTGCTTAGGTTTATTATCGTCAGCAAGATAAACCGTTAAGCGGCTGCCTCTTAATGTATTGTTATCTTGATAAACCCAAGCATTTCCAGTTAAAACCGCTTTGCCATTCTCTTTAGCATAATAATCGATTCGATCGCCGCCGG
This sequence comes from Selenomonadaceae bacterium, assembly GCA_017476425.1. Classification (GTDB taxonomy): domain Bacteria; phylum Bacillota; class Negativicutes; order Selenomonadales; family Selenomonadaceae; genus Quinella. The sequence goes on along the minus strand of JAFUZV010000093.1, from coordinate 2,484 downwards.
CTTCTAAATTTCTCGGCGGACTTACAAGATGAGCGTTACCTGTTCCAAAAAAATATTCGTCGTCAAGCCAGCCTTCCATATAATCAGCAGTGAAAGTTCCTTCTTCTTTACTTGTTAAAATTCCACCGCTAGGGATAATTATATGTGCCTTATCGTCCGGAAAATAATCGACGTGCTCACCTGTGAATGTTCTCAAATCACCTTTCGGCTTTTCGGCAGTCGGATCAACTTTTTGTTCACCGTGTACATTTCCATCAGCTTGCATATGACCGTAACCATCGCTGAGAAGACGATCACAAGTTAAGCGTAAATTATCACGAACAACAATAACATTATCAATTAAATAAGCCTCTTCAGTGTTGACGTTATACATTGCCTTTGCGCCGGTTGCAATTCCCGTACCGTGTTTCAAAATAACATTACCTGTTGCAGTAACTACGCCGCTATCCATATCATATTCAACTTCATCTGCATTAAGTTCAGATTTTTCGCCGTCATTTGCAAAGTTCGGTGCAGCATTGACTAACATTGCTGACGAAAAAAGCATTGCAACGATCGCTGATAAAAATTTTTTCTTCTTCATAAAAAACTTTTTCATAAAAATTTCTCCGCAGTTAAATATCAAGATTTTTTACAAGCAAAGCATTTTCTTCAATGAATTGACGACGAGGCGCAACTTGATCACCCATCAAAATTGTAAAAAGTTCATCAGCCTCCGCCGCATTTTCAACTTCAACTTTTAACATTGTTCGAGTTGTCGGATCCATTGTCGTTTCCCAAAGCTGTTCAGGATTCATTTCACCAAGACCTTTATAACGCTGGACTGTTACGCCGTCACGTCCAACTTCATTGAGTTTTTGATTTAATTCTTCATCAGAATAAGTATACCAATGACTTTTACCTTTGCGAATTTGATAAAGCGGCGGCTGTGCAATGTAAACGTGACCTTGTTCAATCAGCGGACGCATATAACGATAGAAGAATGTCAAAAGCAAAGTTCTGATATGTGCACCGTCAACATCAGCATCAGTCATAATTATCACTTTGTCATAGCGTCGCTTATCAAGATCAAATTCATCACTAATACCCGTACCGAACGCCGTTATCATTGTACGAATTTCAGCATTTGCAAAAATTTTATCAAGACGAGCTTTTTCGACGTTAAGAATTTTTCCACGCAATGGCAGTATTGCTTGAAATCTTCTGTCACGACCTTGTTTAGCGGAACCACCTGCACTGTCACCCTCAACGATATAAATTTCAGTGCGTTCCGTATCTCTGCTGGAACAATCAGCAAGTTTACCCGGCAATGATGAAACTTCAAGTGCATTTTTACGGCGTGTTAATTCTCTTGCTTTACGAGCCGCTTCACGAGCTCTAGCCGCCATTACTGCTTTTTCAAGAATTTGTTTTGTGATCGCCGGATTTTCTTCAAAGAAAACTGTTAAACCTTCAACAGCGATTGTATAAACGATCGTTCTAACTTCAGCATTTCCGAGTTTAGTTTTAGTTTGACCTTCAAATTGAGGATCACGAACTTTTAAACTTATAACCGCTGTTAAACCTTCTCGAACATCTTCACCGGAAAGTGTCGAATCAGAATTTTTCAGCAGATTATGTTTTTTAGCAAAATCATTCGCTACACGAGTCAACGCCGCTTTGAATCCAACTAAATGTGTTCCGCCTTCTTCAGTGTTAATATTATTGACAAAGCTGTAAACATTTTCTTGATAACTGTCATTATATTGCACGGCGATCTCAACAAGTGTATCATCTTTTTTGCCATTGAAATAGATCGGTGTCGGATTAATTTTTTCTTTCTTGCGGTTGAGATGTTCAACAAATGATCTAATTCCGCCTTCAAAATGAAATGTTTCACTCTTCGGATCATTTTCACTTGAATTTTCAACACGTTCATCAGTGATCGTTATCGTTATACCAGGATTTAAAAATGCAAGTTCTCTCAATCTATGCTTTAAAGTCTCATAACTGAAAATTGTTTTAGGAAAAATTTCATCGTCCGGCAAGAAATTAACCGTCGTCCCGGTATCTTCAGCATTTCCGATAATCTTTAATGGTTCAGTGATTGTTCCACGTTCAAAAGCAATATGGTGAATTTTTCCGTCACGTCGAACATCAACACTCATCTTTTTTGAAAGTGCATTAACAACACTTATTCCAACGCCGTGAAGTCCGCCGGAAACTTTATAGCCGCCGTCACCGAATTTGCCACCGGCGTGCAAAACCGTCAAAACAACTTCGATCGCCGGTTTGCCGCTTTCGTGCATATCAACAGGAATACCACGACCATTATCACTAACAGTGATCGAATTATCATTGTGGATTGTTACGCCGATCTTTGAACAATAACCGGCTAAAGCCTCGTCGATCGAATTGTCGACAACTTCGTAAACTAAATGGTGAAGTCCACGCTCCGAAGTCGATCCGATATACATACTCGGACGCATTCTAACTGCGTCAAGT
>JAFUZV010000092.1 GCA_017476425.1 Selenomonadaceae bacterium | reverse complement strand
TCAACTTCGCTAAAAGTTTTAACATTCTGCGTTCTCTAATTTCATAAAGTAAAATTGCACGTTCGATCTTTTCTAAACCATCTTCACTGTAATTTTTCAACATTTCCATTTCGTCCTCATCTAAGGAGTCAAAGTAGATCGTTTCATATTCACCCGTCTTGAAAGCGTTTTTGTTACCTAACAACGCTATTGCATTCCCGTGAATTTTTTCAAGATCGTTTTTTAGTGCAGATCGTTTTTTAGATCGTTCTTGGGATCGTTTCTTTTTCCAATTGTCTAGGCATTTCCACTTGCGGATCGTGCTATCTGGAACGCCTAACTCTTTTGCTATATCTTTCAACGGCTTTTTGCCGTCGCTTTCTTTCCAAATTTCATATGCTTTATTTCGCAATGGATTTCTTTCAGGCATTACATAACACCACCACCTCAAAATAAAAAAGCGTTGCCACCTACAACGCTTATAGAAGGAATGATTTTTTTTCACACATCGATTTTCCATTATTGCTGTTAATTATAGCATATCACAACTTTTGATATTTCGCAATATGTCAAACCGTGTCAAATAGTGTTAAACCGTGTCCATTTTTTCAAATTCTTCTTCAAGGATTTTGATCGCTTTTCTCTTATCCTTGTTGACCTGTCCGAGTGAAGTATGAAGTGTCTTTGAAATTTTCACCCACGACATATTAAAAACATATCTGAAGATCAAAACTGATTGCATTCTTTTATTCGTGATGAATTTCCTCACGTCATTTTTAAAATACTCCTGCGCCTGTTCGTATTGCGTGATCTTATCCAAAATATGTTGTTCACGTGTAAGATAAGAAAGAACTGCACTCTCAATTTTCGACGACGCATTTTTGCTTTTCGGCATATCGCTGAGTGTTTGAGTTATTTGAAGTGCACGCTCTCTAAGTTGTGAAAGCTCCGTGTACATTTCAATTATTTCAATTTGCAAGTCTTGAATTCTTTCCATCACGGCTAAAATTTCAACCAACATTATCACCTCAACTAATAATTTTGAGTGTTCTCATCAGCCATTCTTTGTGAATAAACAAATAAGGTTTAATTACTTCTGCATATTCTTTTTTAAATTCCGTCTCACATCCTTCAACGTCAATTATTAAACCAAAACGCGCCGAACGTCTCAAGACTGCGCCATTTTTATAAATCTTGTTAATTGCCTTCTTCATTTTTTCGCCGTCGAATTTTTCACCAAGTTTAATAAATTTCTTCCATAATTCGCTTTTGTCTTCTTCTTCACTTCCGGCAAACATCAGCCTTTGAATTTCAGCACTTTTGATTTTCTTTCTATATTCCATCTTCGCCGAATACAATTTTTCATATTCAATCAGTTTAACATTTTCACCGTCAGGCTCCAAGCCGCCAAGCGTGTCTTGTACTTCAAAACTATATTCGGCACTTTCTGAATTCAACATTAATGAATTAAGCGGCATTACAAATTTGTCAGCGTACTTTTTGGAGTCGCTTGTAAAATGAAGATAGTAACTGTTTTCAAATTCAATGATCGTCATTCCAAAATCAAATGCTTTTTTCAATTCGCTTGTAAGGTTACAAAAATTATAACTGTTGCAACAGTCACGGATTTCAGCAAAATTCAATAAATATTTCTTCGCTGATTCTTCACGCTCCTTTTTGAAGTCATTTTGTTTTGCGTTTTCCATTGATTTAAAATTATTGTCCTCTGATTTAAAATTGTTATTAATGGTTTTGTAATTTGTTTCAGACCTTAAAAGATCATCTAAAGACAGTTGGGACAAAAACGATGCCTGCTGGGACAAAAATTTTAAGTCTTCGATGTCATTTTTATTCATTTTATCACCTCTTTAACCTTATAAAACTACAGCAAATACTTTCGTTTAGGTTTCGTTTTGATGTCGCCGGTAGTAACTATTAGTAACTTAGCATACTTGCGCCTTTGTTCTTTAAAGTTACAACCCGCGACATTATGAATTTTTTTTTAAAATTATTCATAATTCATTCAATTTTCACCAAATGTCGCCGGTAGTAACTCAGAG
>JAFUZV010000091.1 GCA_017476425.1 Selenomonadaceae bacterium | reverse complement strand
TATCAAGCAAGCAGTCAATTTACTTAAACGTGAATGTGTCTTGCCAATAGAATTTTCTGCTGGCTGAGGCAAACACTTAATTCAAGGTCTATTAAAGTTGCCTTTCTTTAAGTACCATTAACTAAATCATGTTTCAGGCTATGCTAATTTCTCTGGTTTTGTCATCTTTATATGGATCAATAAGAGTTACATTTCCATTATTTGCCACTGCTTTTGTGTACCACGGACGTTCTGTTGGAATAAAATCAGAACCTGAAACCCATAATATGCCGTCAAGATATTCTCCATTGATGTAACCGTAGAGACCGGAAGTATTTTCAAAAATTGTGCTGGTTATAGCTGTAGATTGCCCAACCAAATAATCAAGAATTTCTTTGTTTGACTTATGATTTTTCATCATTCCTTCTATAGTGTAAGATGTCAATTTTAAAGCATCAATACTTGTAGAAAAATAATCGCTGATATAATCTTTGACTGCAATGAATTTGATTGTCCATCTTTGATGATACTGTCACGAATTTGAGTGTAAAGCATATTGTAATATGACAGTATACTTCCGACAAAAAATGTAATTACAACAGCAGGAATCAAAAATCTTTGAATGATAGCTCGATTTTCGTCATTTAAAAATTTTTTTACTTTTTTCACAAATTTTTCTCCAATAATTAATGTTAAACAATTTAGAAAGTGAACAACAGAAAAATTATCAATAGTTAATCAATATTAAAACATTTTTGATGATTTTTGCTCAAATTATAGTTAGTGAAGGTTGTCTATATTTAAACGATGTTTATTATTTTTTCTTCTTTCAAGATAATTTCTTAACGGCATAACCGCCAAGCCTAATATAAATCCAAGAGCAACATCATAACAATCATTATAGACAATGACTACAAAAAATATCAGTATAAAAATTGGTAAGACTCCTAAAATCCATTCAAATATTTTGTTCAACAAATTAACCGCCTCTTTTATATAAAGTCATTTCCTAAAAAATAACTTCAAATCAGAATAACTGACCTGAAGTTTAGTTGACGGATACAAAATTGTATCAACATTTGAAAAGTAAAAGGGTTAATATTGATAAAATTTCCAAATCAAGCATAACTATTATAAAAAATAAAAAAATATATGTCAAAAATTGTTCTAATATGTAACATTTTATGGATTTTTGAAAACTCTGCTGATAAAATTAAATGATAAATAATTTTTGGAGTGTTCAATATGAAAAAAGATTTTGCTGAAACTTTAAAGAGAATACGAACTTTAAAAGGAATTACACAACAAGAATTAGCTGAAAAAATTTTTGTTACCAGATCAGTCATTGCAAAATGGGAAAGTGCCGTTAATTTGCCTGATATATTTATGATTGAAAGAATTTGCAAAGCTCTAGACGTAAATGAATACGATTTGATAAAAATTTTACTCAAAAATGAAGACAATGATGAATTGAATGTGATTATTCTTGATGATAGAAAAATTATTGTTAAAGGTTCGTTGCCGGTTATAGAATCCGTTTTACCGAACGCAAATATTTTCGGTTTCACTCGACCTTCAGAGGCTATTGATTTTGCCCAAAAAAATAAAGTTTCGATTGCTTTTTTGGATATTGAACTTGGCGCAATTAACGGGCTTGACTTGAGTAAAAAATTTTTGGAAATAAATCCGCAAACAAATATAATTTTTTTGACGGCTTATATTGATTATTCTTTCGAGGCGTGGAGTACAGGCGCAAGCGGTTATTTATTAAAGCCTATTACAGCCGAAAATCTGAAAAATCAGCTAAAAAATTTGCGTTATCCCATTCCAGCCCCCCCCCCGAAAATTTGACCACAGGTGAAATTTTATGAATTTGGAATATTCAATAGCTTATTTTTTATTGGGAATAATGTTTTTGGCGTCTATTTTTGGAATTTTTATTTCAGTATTTATGCCAGGAATAGATAAATTGAACAGAAAATTTTTTGCGTTAATGTTTGGAAATTTAACATTGATGATAATTGCTTGGACAGTCGATATATTTACGTGGCGATCGCCGGAATTATTGACTGAAGAAAGAATTGCAATTTTTATTGAGGCTTTTTGTTATGCTTTAACGATGCCGATTTTCACGATTTATTTATTGAGATTTTGCGGCGAAAGTTTGAGGAACAAATTATTTTATTCGGTATCATTTTTCTTTATAATATTTTTAATTCTGCTCAGTATTGCACAATTCACAGAAATTTTTTATTATGTCACTGCGGAAGATTTTTATTATGGTGAATATTTTTCAATTTTAATATTGCCGATAATTTTGACAATGTTTTTGAATATTTTTGGAGTAATTAGCAGAAAAAATTTTTTATCGAAAAGATATTTCCTGGCATTTTTATTATATTTATCAACATTTACTATTTCTACAATTATTCACGCAATAAAATTTATGGAATTTGTGATGGGATTTGGGTTAATTTTTTCTACGATAGAAATGGTTGTGATAATTTTTTCTGATTATGTTGAGGAATTTTTTAAGCAGCAAAAAAAAATTGTAAATCAGCAGGCGAACATTTTAATTTTACAAATGCGCCCGCACTTTATTTACAACACGATGACGAGTATTTATTATCTATGTTCACAGAATCCTAAACAAGCGCAAAAAGTTACGCTGGATTTTACAAATTATTTGCGAAAAAATTTCACGGCGATAGCTTGCGAAGGGACGATTTTATTTTATGAAGAATTGGAGCACGCAAAAGCATATTTATCTATTGAGCAAGTTCAATTTGAAGAAAATTTATTTGTTGAGTACGACACGCCGCACATAAATTTTAAAATTCCACCGTTGACATTGCAGCCGATCGTAGAAAATTCAGTAAAACATGGACTTGATCCAGACTCAGGACCGTTACATATTTCAATTTTTACTCGTGAAACAGAGTCGGAAAGTGTGATTATTGTTGAAGATGATGGCGTTGGATTTAAATTTGACGGAAACAAAGAAAATGACGGAAATAAAAAAAATTTTGCATTACAAAACATAAAAAAGCGGCTTGAAATATTTTGCGGTGGAAATTTGACAATTTATCCACGCGAAGGCGGCGGCACAGTTGTAAAAATTTTGATACCTCTGAAACAAAATTAAAAGACATCTTGAACCAAAAACAAGTTTAAAAATGAGGAACGTCTATCAAAATAATTGACAAGTGAAATTCCTTATCGAAAAGCGGCGTAATAGATATAAGCCGCAATTTTTAATTGACAAATTAACAATTAAGAATTAAAATAAATTGTGTGAGAGAAAACCAAACTCACAAAGATAACTACCGTGGGGCACACGGGAAGTAACGCCTTTGGAGAGCGTGTAAGACCGGCAATCTTAGCAAACTACATTGCAAGGCGGTGCTCGATGAATTAGGAATCCACCGACTTTAGCCGTGTGGAGTGTCAAGATACTATTCTTGCGATTAAAAATAATTTAGAAAATAATTTTTTGGAGGTATATTTGATGAGTAAAATCGCAGTCGTATATTGGAGCGGCACAGGCAATACTGAAGCAATGGCAAATGCTATCGTTGAAGGTGCAAAAGAGTCCGGAGCAGAAGTTGAACTTTTCCAGGTTGATGATTTCAAAGCTGATGATATTGCAAATTATGATGGCGTGATCTTCGGTTGCCCGGCTATGGGTGATGAAGTCCTTGAGGAAGATTCTTTTGAACCGTTCTTTGCAGAGGCTGAAGCAAAACTTGAAGGCGTTCCTGTAGCTCTCTTCGGTTCTTACGGTTGGGGCGGCGGAGCTTGGATGGAATCCTGGATCGAACGCACTAAAGGTACTGGCGCAAAACTTTTCAAAGAAGAAGGTTTGATCGCCGAAAATGCGCCTGATGATGATGTTCTTGCTGAGTGCAAGGCACTTGGTGCTGATTTTGCAAAGTCAATTTAAAAATTTAATTATAAAATATTGTGAATAACACAGATTAGACTGTCGATTGAAGATAATCAAAAAACTTCTGCGGCAGTCTTATTTATTACTAAGAAAAAATTTTTTGGAGATGATTTTTTGATAATACTTGCTTCCGGTTCACCACGTCGAGAAGAACTTTTGAAAAAAATTTGTTCCGATTTCAAAATTCACGTAAGCGACGCAGAAGAGTTTACAAACGCTGATTCGCCGATTCATCTTGCCGTTGAGAATGCAAAATTGAAAGCACAAGCCGTTGCAAAAGATTTTCCGAACGATACGATCATTGCAGCAGATACGATCGTTGCACTTAACAACAAAATTTTTGGCAAGCCGAAAGATTTCGACGACGCTTGCAAAATGCTCCGTGAACTTGCCGGAAAAATTCACGTTGTTATCCGCGGCGTTGCTGTTATTCAAAATGGTGAGTTAAAAACGGCATCAGAGATCACTGAAGTGCATTTTGGTGAAATGACGGACGAAGAAATTTTTAAATATGTCAAAACAGGTGAGCCTATGGACAAATCCGGATCGTATGCTTTACAAGGCGGTATTGCGCCTTACATAAAAAAAATCAACGGCGATTGGACTAATGTTGTTGGCTTGCCGTTGTATTGTTTAAGAAATTTATTGAGTTAGTAAATTTCGATCTTTAAACACAAAAAAACCATTCTTGATCAAACGATCTTGAATGGCTTTTTTAATTTTAAAATGTAAATATTAACGTTTCGAGAATTGTGAAGCCTTGCGAGCTTTCTTGAGTCCATACTTACGACGCTCTTTTTCACGTGGATCACGAGTAACAAAACCGGCTTTTTTGAGTGCCGGACGAAGACCTGCATCAAGTTCCATCAATGCACGAGTAATACCGTGACGAATTGCACCGGCTTGACCGCTAACTCCGCCGCCTTTAACGCTGACGATAACATCATATTTATCATTCATTTCAGTCAAAACAAGCGGTTGTCTGACAATCAATTCAAGAGTTTTAAGACCAAGATATTCTGTCATTTCACGACCATTAATCGTAACTTTTCCATCACCAGGAACGAGACGAACTCGTGCGATTGAACTTTTTCTGCGACCAGTACCGTAATAAGTAACCTGTGCCATTTATATAATCCTCCAATTTGTAAACTATTTTAATTATGCTTGTTGAGCGTGTCTTGAACTAAACATTTCAAATTCTAATGCTTCAGGTTTTTGTGCAGCGTGTGGATGTTCCGTACCAACATAAACATAAAGTTTTCTATACATATCTTCACCGAGTTTATTTTTCGGCAACATACCTCTAACAGCGTGTTGAATAATTCTTTCCGGATATTTATTCATCCATTCGCCTGCAGAAGCATATTTTGCGCCGCCGAGATAACCTGTGTGGTGAAAATAAATTTTCTTCTTGAACTTTCTGCCGGTCAAAGCGATCTTTTCAGCATTGATAACGATCACATAATCACCGGTATCAACGTGCGGCGTAAAGATCGGTTTATTCTTTCCACTCAAAACTTTTGCAATTTCAGCAGCAAGACGACCAAGTGTCTTGCCTTCTGCGTCGACGACGTACCATTTACGCTCAACATCTTTAGCCTTAGCCATAAAAGTTGTTTTTATCGGATGAATTGTCATTCTGACTTTATCTTTTGTTTCCATTTTAATTGTTCCCCCAAAGAGTGACAAATTTTTTGATCGATGAACTTTACAACGCCCGGGGCTATGGTAACGTTTGCAAATTCATTGTATCTTGCACATTTTAACTAAAAATTTTTATTAAGTCAAGAGAAATAAACTTTGATCAAAAAAATTTTTATAAGTTTTTCAATGAGAATTTATTTTCAAAACAAATTCTAAAGCCTCATCAAAATTTGAAACAGCATTATCATAAATAATTTTTGGACGATCGATCATAACTACAGGCAAATTCAATTTTTCCGCTGCAATTAATTTCGTATCAACGCCGCCGATTTGTCCGCTGTCTTTAGTAACGATAACATCAGCGGCAAAATGTTTGAAAGTCTCAACATTCATTTCAACGCTGAATGGTCCTTGCATAGCGATAATATTTTTCGGCGAAATTTTTAATTGTTCACATTCAGCTAACACTTCAGCAGTCGGTAAAATCCTTGCGATCAAATTACAATTTTTCAATGCAGGTGATTCAACAAAAATTTTCAAATTTCGTGATCCTGTCGTGAGAAAAATATTTTCTCCGAGTTCAGACGCTTTAATCGCCGCTGATTCGTAATTATCAACGTGATAAATTTTTTCGTAAGTCAATGGTAATGTCTCACGTTCATAACGAAGATAAGGAATTTTCGCCGTATGACAAGCCGTCATTGCATTCTTTGAAGCGTTGACTGCATAAGGATGACTTGCATCAATCAAAATTTCTATATTATTCTCAAAAATAAACTCGACTAAATGATCAGCGTCGAGTTTTTTACTATTGATTTTGAGTCCTTCATATTTCGCAAGAAGACTTTGACCATAATCACTTACAACTGAGGCGATAACTTCAAAATTATTCTTCAATAAAAAGCCTGTAAGTTCACGACCGTCTTCAGTGCCGGCGAGCACAAAAATTTTTTTCTTCTTCATAATGCTGTCTCTTTCTCAAATGGAACTGCATTTAATATCAACTGCGGATTATTCTCACGAATCCAGCCGAGCGACCATTCATTCTCAACAAGCAAAACCGGTTGATCATTTCGATCTAATACGAATAAACCGCGATCAGCACCTCTAAGTGTTGACGGTGTAATTTTTCGATTGTCTTCAAATTTTAACCAGCGTGCTACTTCAAACGGCTGCATTGTCAAGATAACATCAACGCCATATTCAGACTTCAAACGATATTGCAACACTTCAAATTGCAAAGTGCCGACAGTTCCAACTATATATGATTCAGTTCCTGCGCCAACTTGATTGAATAATTGAATTGCGCCTTCTTGTGTAAGCTGTTCAATTCCTTTTGCAAATTGCTTTCTTTTCATTGTATCTTTTGCCTGCACTCTTGCAAATTTTTCCGGTGGAAAGATCGGAAAGTCTTCAAATTTAAATTTATGTGATTGATCGGTTAATGTGTCACCTATTCCGAAAATTCCCGGATCGAATAATCCAACTATATCGCCCGGATATGCTTCATCAATAATTTGTCGATCTTGTGCTAAAAATTGTTGAGGTTGAGAAAGTTTTATCAATTTGTCTTCTTGGGCATGCCATACATTCATATTTCTCTCAAATTTGCCGGAACAAATTCTGATAAATGCTAATCGATCACGGTGCGCAGGATTCATATTTGCTTGAATTTTGAAAACGAATGCAGAAAATTTTTCATCGTTCGGATCAATTATTCCGTCGCTTGACATTCTCGGAGCCGGTGACGGTGCCATTTTCAAAAATTCTTCTAAAAAGTTTTGAACGCCGAAATTTGTCATTGCTGATCCGAAAAATGTCGGTGTAAGATCGCCGGAATCAACTTTTGACTTATCGAATTTTTCACCGGCTTCATCAAGCAGCATTAAATCATCTTGTAAAGCGTCAAAATTTTCTTGTCCGATCTTTTCAATCACTTCTTTTGAATCTGAAGAAAAAATTTCTGAATTTCTTGCAAGTTGTCCGTGAGTTGTATCTTCAGCAAACAATTCAATTTGATCCTTTTGTCGATCAAAAACGCCTAAATATTTGCCGTCAATACCGATCGGGAAATTCATAGGATAAGCCGGAATACCTAAAACTTTTTCGATCTCGTCCATCAGATCAAGCGGTGCTTTACCATAGCGATCAAGTTTATTTACGAAAGTGAAAATCGGTATACGCCTTTCACGACAGACTTTAAAAAGTTTTTTCGTCTGAGCCTCAACACCTTTAGCCGCGTCAATGATCATAACTGCGCTATCAACTGCCATCAATGTCCTATAAGTATCTTCGCTGAAATCTTGGTGACCGGGCGTATCAAGAATATTAATTTTAAAACCGTTGTAGTCGAATTGCAAAACTGAACTAGTTACAGAAATTCCACGCTGTTTTTCAATTTCCATCCAATCACTAACGGCGTGACGTTGAGTCTTTCGTGATTTAATCGATCCGGCTAAGTGAATTGCTCCGCCGTAAAGTAATAATTTTTCAGTTAAAGTTGTCTTGCCTGCGTCCGGGTGTGAGATGATCGCAAATGTTCGACGCTTATTTATTTCTTCTAATAATGCTGACAAATTTTTCACTCCTATTATATGATCGTTCCGAGCATACCGTCTGAATAAACTTCAGTCAATTTCACCTTAACAATCTCATTCAACGGAACATCGCCTGCAATGTAAACTTTGATATATTCACCGCTGTGTCCTTCGACGAGATCATTTTTCTTGACTTCCGTTAAAATTTCTGCTTCATTTCCGATCAAACTCTGACGATAAAGAGAATTTTTTTTCGCCGCAAGTGTCAAAATTCTTCCGATTCTAACTTTCTTCTTCTGTGAGGCTATTTGTGTCATTTCCGCAGCGATCGTTCCGGGTCGTTGTGAATAGCCGAAGACGTGAATATAACTTAACGGCAAAACTTCTAACAAATTAACTGTCTCTAAAAACATTGCCATTGATTCACCGGGAAATGCAACGATTATATCAGTGCCGATCGTTATCGAAGGTATTTTTGATCTAAGTTCCTCAAGAATGTTTTTAAAATCTTCAGCGCGATAATTTCTGTGCATCATTTGTAAAACTTCATCGCTGCAACTTTGTACAGGTATGTGCATATGCTTACAAATTCGCGGCTCATTTTTTATAAATTCGATCAACTCATCAGTAACTTCATTAGGCTCAATACTTGAAAGTCTAATTCGTGCATCAGAATTTTCAAGGACAACTTTAATTGCGTCCGTTAAATTCAAATTAATATCTGCGCCGTACATTCCAAGATTGATCCCGGTTAAAACGATCTCCTTGTAATTCGCCAAATTTTCGCATTCACGTTTGATACTTTCAAGACTTCGACTGCGTGATCTGCCACGAACTTTTGGAATTATGCAATAAGTACATCGTCCATTGCAGCCGTCTTGAATTTTTATAAATGCTCTGGTTTTGCTTGGAACGTGCGGCAATTCTTCATAATCGCTTGGAAGTTCAAGAGAAATTTTTTCGTGATTATCATTGAAAACTTTTTCAAAATTGCTTAATGAAATTTTCGGCTGATCGATCATTGATTCAACTTTATCAACAAGGCTTTGACGCTCCGCCGTGCCGACGATAACACTTACTCCAAGATCGTGCATTTCATTCGGTGAAAGTTGACTGTAACAGCCCATAACGGCAACTTGTGATCCATTTTTCAATGCTTTTCTGATCGCTTGACGGCTTTTTGACTCAGCTTCACTAGTCACACAACAAGTATTTATCACAACGACATCTGCGCCGCGTTTAACGATTTTATGACCACGTTCCCTAAACATTTCTGCAATCGATTCAGCCTCAACACTATTGACTTTACAACCTAGCGTCTCAATTTGAATTTTCATTTTTTCTCCTTTATGATCATTTTTCGATTTTTAATTTTACTAAATACTTGTGATTCTTTTTCGCTGATTTACAATAATTGCGATAAAGTTTTTTGATCTTGCGTCGTTCATTCGACGTGAGATTTTTTATATCTATTACAATTTCCGCCTCAACAGGAAATTTTTTTATCGTGTCGAGTTCCTCTAAACGTTCTTCAATACATTTTTGAGTTGAAAGCGGAAAACTCATTGCGTGATGAATTTTGAATTGTTCTTGAATGGCTTTTGTCTTAGGATTGTAAATGCAATTCATTGATAAATTACCTTCGCCGGTTGAATACATTCGATCGTAACCTTCAATGTCATTGCTTGAATCTTTCAAGTTAGCAGTATTGCCATTAATATCGATCAAAATTACATTAGCATTTTTAATTTCATCTTTCCAAGTCTCAGCGTCAGCAACGTAAGAATCAAAATCAACTTCAATATGTGCACCGCTTTGTGTGAATGGATATTCGGCGGCTTCACGATTAGCATCGCCTAATCTCAACGCCGCAATAAGTGATGAAGTCTGTGATAAAAATTTTCTGTTGAAATTGTAGACTTCAACGAGTTTCATTTTATCTTTCTCAGAAGAAGTTTTAATTCTAATTCCGTCAGTCCACGTTGATTTATCGAAATAAATTTTTTGATCGGGAAATTTTTCATTGTAGAGTTTAACAGCCGCGTCAATTCGATCAAAGCAATTTGTCCATTGTTCAGCACTTGTAAGATCACGAACGCCGGAACAACTTTTACTGTGCGCCATACAATCAACAGCAACAGCATCAACATTTACACCGAGTTTTTCAATCTCTTTGCGATTTTCCAAAACGTGAATTGCAGAATTTAACGAATGATCTTTTCTCAAAGCATTACCATTGTTGTATTCTTTGAATTTGCCGCCGTCCATTCCGGTATCGTGCATAAAAGCCGCTGCTTGCAATTCAATTTTGTTGATCTCTGAATAATATCTAGTACTAGGATTATTTTTGATCGCAAGATCGATCGCCTCAGCCGCCGCTTGAGATTTTATTGCAACTAATTCAGCGTGATTAATTCCGTGATCGCTGTAATTTGTCAGCTCCGAATATTTCAAAGCCGTTTCAAGTCCACGATCATAATAATCTTTTGCGATCTCTCTTGAAATTTCTGTTACTTCGTCAAAATTTGCGGCGTGAACTATGCTGCTATAAATTAAAATCCACGCTGCGAAAATTATTTTAAGAAATTTTTTCATCGCCATTAACCTCAACAATTTTTTTCTTCTTAGGATTGAATTTATTCATAGCGTTATTAATGCCTTCACGAATAATACACAGCGTCGCAGGCACAAGATAATTGATCGCCTCGTTGATCTTAATCGAATCTTCAGCAGTAAACGGTGAAAGAACGTGTTTATTGACAGTCGAAATTGCAAAAGGACTTTCACTTTTTGGAATGAGATCAATATTTTTTGGCGGACGACCGATTCCAATTCTTACACGTGAAAAATTTTCTTCTCCGCCTAAATGTTGAATTATTGATTCAATTCCGTGATGTCCGCCGCCGCTGCCTTTCGGACGAAGTCGAATCATTCCGATCGATAAATCCATATCATCGTGTGCAACGATCAGATCAGAAACGTCAATTTTATAATAATCCATAATCGGACGAACTGCCTCACCACTATTATTCATATAAGTCAGCGGTTTAACCAAAAAAATTTTTTCACCATCAACAAAAGCACTTGAGATTAAAGCGTTAAATTCTTCACGCCAATTTTCTACGTCGATCTCTTTAGCAATTTTATCAATCAGCATAAAGCCGACATTATGTTTAGTCATTGCATATTCATTTCCGGGATTTCCAAGCCCGACGATAATTTTCATTCTTTCACCTGTTCTGATTTGTTCTTATGATAAGTTTTTTTCACAGCGAGATTATAACTGTTATCAATTCTGCTATAAATTTCGTCAATAGGCACTGACTCATTGAGACAGATCGTCAACCAATTTTTTTTGTTCATATGATAACCGAAAAAATATTTTCGCTGATCAAGAATTTCCTCAAGTTCAGCAGGATTAATTCTTAAATCTAAAATTTCTATAATGTCCGTGCCTTCCATACCGAGCTTATCCATAGGAACAGTTAATAAAATACCATACCATTTACGGCTGTCTTTACGCCGCCAAACAGCATATTTTGGAAAACTGTCCCAAAGATATTCAAGATCGTCGTTATAAGTCTTGCTAATGTATTGAATGATCTTTCGAGCTTGATCGCTTTTGAAAATATCCTTATCAAAACAAAGATATTCAATCTGACGCAAAATATTTTCATACTCTTCACGAATACTTCCGACAAAATCACCTGTTGCACTGTCAACTAAATGCAATACATAACTTTCACCGGTTTCATTGTCGATAATTTCAGTGTCAACTTCATTCTGATTTTTAACCGTAATTGTCAACTGCATTTGACCTTTAGCAATCGCAATGTGATAAACAAATTCATCGCCTGACTGTTCAAAGCCGTAATCAAGCAAGCGTTCTTCATTCATTATTCTGTCCTTGAACAACGTTTTAGTCAACATAACAATTCCCCTAATCACTAGAAATTTATTTTTGAGTCACATTTTTTAAAATTGATGCTGAAAATTCAAAGTAAAACCTAAACCATTATAACCGGGATTATGAGATTTAAGACCATTTGAGAAATGACTGATCGAATAACCTAGATTAATTGAATCAGTCTTTTTGTATTGCCATAAAATTCTTGGACCTGTACGCCATAAAAATCCATAAGCTCTACCTTCAGCCGGATGAGCCTTGTTGTAAAACATAAGACTGCCGGTAAAATCCCAAGTAGCATAGAGTTTACCGGATAAATGTTTTTTCCAGCGTGCCATAAAAGCCGGACCTACTCCAACGCCTTCACTATCAAGCCAGCCTTTTCCTGACGGTCTTGAATATCCTGTAGCTCTTGTGATAGTTAGACCACGATATAGTGAAAGTGCTTTATGTTCTTTGAATTGTTGGAACAAATGGAAGTTGTAATTATTCACATTTCGATTATTAAAAATTTTTCCGTTGAAATATTCTAACTGAATTTCAAAATTTTTCTTAATATCCGGCTTAGTCTCCTCAACTTCTAAAGTTTCAGCTTGCACGGCGGAATTATTCAGAGTGAGAGAAAGCGCACATATGAATAAAAATTTTTTCAATTTGTCAACACCTCACCATTAAATAGGATCACCGATCAAAAACAGATATATAAATACAATTACTCCGAGTGCTATTCTGTACCAGCCGAACGCTGTGAAATCATTCTTTTTGATATAGTGAAGTAAGAATTTTATTGAAATGATCGAGACGATGAAAGCAGTTATCATTCCGACGATTAAAATTACTACTTCTGAGGCGGTATAATTAAAACCGAACTTCACGAGTTTTAAAAGACTTGCACCGAACATTACAGGTATTGCAAGATAAAATGTAAATTCTGCGGCAACTTGTCTTGAAGTTCCGAGTAAAATACCGCCGAGAATCGTTGCGCCTGATCTTGAAGTGCCCGGCACTAATGCAAGCACTTGAAACATTCCGATCAAGAAAGCGATCTTGTAACTCAAATGATCAACATCACGGGCGATCGGTATTCTATAGCGATTGAAATTTTCAACAACGATAAATAAAATTCCGTAAAGAATCAGCATTGACGCAACAACCGGCGTAGTCATTAAATGTTCTTCCATCCAATGATTAAGCGGTAAACCGACAACGGCTGCCGGAATGCAAGCAATTAAAACTTTGTACCAGAGTTGAAAAGTATTTTTCTTTTGAAGTCGACTTTTCCACGGCGAAAATGGATTTAATTTTTCAAAATTGAGAACGACGACAGCGAGAATTGCACCGAGTTGAATCACAACAAGAAACATATCCATAAAAGATTTGCTTACGTCGAGCTTAACAAATTCATCAACAAGGATCATATGACCTGTACTACTGATCGGAAGCCATTCAGTGAGACCTTCGACGACACCGATCAAAATTGTTTTCAAAAGTTCTGCGAAAGTTAAATCCAAAAAGTATCACCCTTCAAAAAAATTTTTTTCAATCAATTATATTTTTTACATTGTACAAAAAATTTGCAAAAAAATAAAGCCTAAATTATCAATTCAAGCTAAAACTTTTATAAATTTTTAAATCGCTATCGAACATCTAAAAATTTTTATTTCTTTTTTTGTGTCATTAAAGTTATTTCATAAACTGAAGTTGAAAAAATTGAAAAAATAATTTATAGGAATACAATTTCTAGAATATAGAAGATAAATATTAACGATATAAATAAAATAAAATTACAAACGAAAAAGCCCACTAAATAAAGTGAGCTTTCATTATTTAATTTAATCGGCGAAACCCATCGTTACCAGATCGTTTCCAATCAAGTGAGATAAGGCGCAATAGTGCTTAACTTCTGTGTTCGGTATGAGAACAGGTGATCCACTATGCAATCAACGCCGAATGAGTGAATTGAGAAGAGAAACCATACGATATATTAGTACTGGTCTGCTTCACATGTTACCATGCTTCCACTTCCAGCCTATCAACCTTGTCTTCTTTAAGGTATCTGAGAGAATTTATTTCGAGATAAGTTTCACGCTTAGATGCTTTCAG
>JAFUZV010000090.1 GCA_017476425.1 Selenomonadaceae bacterium | reverse complement strand
TAAAACCGTAAACGGCACCACTTCAAACGATACGATCGAAAATTATGCCGGAGGTGTTAAAATTTTCGGCTATGATGGCAATGACTCAATTTATAACAGTACTCGAGGACAATATACTATTAAAAGTTCTTACGGTTATGTGACTATTGACGGCGGCGCAGGCAATGACAGAATTACTAATTATGATCCGAACGTTTCTATTAATGGCGGAGTTGGTAACGATTCGATCAATTCTACATTTTCTCGTGTTACTATCACTGGCGGCAAAGGAAATGATACTATAATTAAAGATTCTTCTTATGGAAACAATCTCATTCAATACAAAAATGGTGACGGCAACGATATAATTAGTGGAATTACTTCAACTGATACAATTCAAATCAGCGGCAGTAAATACACTTCAGCAACTAGCGGTCAAAATGTAATTTTAACTGTTGGCAGTGGAAAAATTACTTTGAAAGGTGCAAAGAGTACGAACTTTAAAATCAGTGGCACTTATGGTAGTGAAATTTCAACATCAACGTCAACGATTCTTACGTTGACTGATTCTGATTCAAATTCGATTAATGCTGATTCAAAAGTTTTAACAATCGATGCAAGCTCTCGAACTAAAGCTATAAAGATTTTCGGAAATTCAAAGGCTAATAAAATTTTTGGTTCTTCAAAAAATGATACAATTTATGGCGGCAGTGGTGCTGATTCGATCAATGGCGGATCAGGTAATGATAAACTTTTCGGTGATGCTGGAAATGATACGCTGATCGGTGGTAAAGGTAACGACACGCTTACCGGCGGCAATGGAAAAGATATTTTTGTTTATACTTCCGGCGATGGCAACGACGTAATAACAGATTATAGTTACAGTGATAAAATTCAAATCAGCGGCGATTATTCAACTCTGACAAGCGGCGATGACGTGATAATTAAAGTTGGAACTGGAAAAATTACCGTCAAAGATGCTATTGATGAGACACTTAACATTACGAAAATTAATAATTATGAAGAACGTTGGTTTATTGATAATGCAGAATGTAGAATGCAGAATGATGAATTAGAAAGCATTCTTGTTGAAAAAAATAATTTGATTGTCGACGATCTCAATTTCAATGATCAATTTGATTCTAAAAATAAAATTAATTTGCTGACTTACAATCAACAAAAGAAAAAATAATTTATAATAAAAAATAATCCGTCTTAGCGAAAATGTTAAGGCGAATTTTTTTACAAATTAATCAATATGAAATTTGAATGAAATTTACAGACTTTTTTAAAAACTTTTCATAAAATGCTTAAGTTTTATTTTACAAATTACGATAAAACTTTTAAAGTAATGACTTTGATAGATTATTTTCAGATAAAATTAATTTGCAATTATTTCAAGCGTCTTGTATAATAATTTAAATTTTAAAATTTCGATCTGAACTCAGATATTGTTGATGTGGAGGTCGCAATTCTGATCAGGATTGGAACGTTTTCACGGACGGGCTTAAGTTTTTAAAAATGGATTTTCTAAATATTGATGTTTACAGGGAGGTTGGCGACCGGTGTGGATTTCAAAGGTTGATGACTTGATGAAGAATGAACAAAATGATAGTGCCCAATTCAATAGTAACCCTTTGACAACTAATAATGACTTTTCAAATTTGAGATCACCATTGACGACTAAACGTCCGATGGTTCAAAGAGTAGTTAATTTGTCCGATCTTCAAAATGATAATGCAGTAGTTGTATCTTTGAGTCAGAAACGTTTTAATGTTGCTAATTCTTATTCGGCGGCGTTGTCTGGTGTTGATGAAAGTCTTTTTATGGCAGATTAATTTAAACAGAAAAAAATAAGTCGTTCATCATAGATGAGCGGCTTTTTAATTTGAAAATTTTTACTGACCTTGCAATTCAGAAATGAGTTCACGATAATTCTTACGTTTATGAAAAAGTGCACTTGTACCGAGAATGAAACCATCAGCACCGGCATCAGAAAGATCATTAATAACTTCAGGCGTACAATGACCGTCAATCATCAGTTTATAACCGTATTGCTCTTTCAATTCAGCAAGCTGTCTAACTTTCTTACGAGTGAAGTCGATAAAACCTTGACCAGCAAAGCCGGGATTTACTGTCATAACCATAACATATTCACAAAGATTTAAAATCTCAGAAATACTTGCGACGCTTGTATCAGGATTGACAGCAATTCCAGGAGCTGCGCCCATTTCTTTGATATGAGCAAGAGTTTTGACGACATATCGCTCTGCTTCAGGGTGAATATAAATAATATTTGCACCGGCTTTAATAAACCAATCAACTTTATTGCTAGGATTTTCAATCATCAAATGACAATCAACCGGCTTATCAGTGTAACGTCTGATTGTTTGAACGTCCATAACTCCCATAGTGAAATTAGGTACAAAAGTACCGTCCATAATATCGCAATGAAAAATATCAACGCCGGCATCGTCAAGTGCACGAACTTCAGAGGCAAGATGACCATAATTAGCGCACATCATACTTGGACAAAGTAAACGTCTCATAAAATTACCTCCTCATTAACGTGTAGAATCTCTTTTTTCAAGAGTAACCGGCACATAATGAATAATTTTTTCCGAAGGTTTACCGTTTATCTGTTGAATAAGTAAATCACAAGCCGTTTGTGCAAGTTGTTTAGGTTGACGATTTAGAGAAGTTAAAGCCGGAGTAGCGAGTTCAGCATAAAGAGTATCATCAAAGCTAATCATCTTGACATCTTCCGGCACATAAAGTCCAACGCTGCGAAATGCTTTTAAAGCACCGAAAGCAGATCGATCACTACTTGCGATAATACCGTCAACAGGCAATTCACGACGCAGAAAATTATTTACCATCTTTTCAGCCTCGATATGACTGGATTGTTTACCCGGACGCTTCAAAATGTATGATTCATTAACAGCAATATTATTTGATTCAAGAGCCTTGATATAACCTTGTTCCTGCAAACTCTCATATTGCCCGGCGATATAACCCAGAATCATAAGAATATTTTTGCAACCTTTATCAATGAGAAATTGAGTTGCAAGGCGTGTAGCCTCAACATCATCATTAGCAACCCAAAATACTTTTTCAGCATTAGCCGGTCGCCTATCAAGGAAAACTAGTGGAATATTCTCATTAAGCAGATTGTTAGGAATGGAACTCAAGCCGCTGATGCAAAGAATACCAGCTACACCCAATTCAGTCAGATTTGCAAAATGTGTCTTTTCAGTATCAACTTGATTAGTGCTGCTGCAAATGAGCAAGTTATAACCTTGTTTCTGTAAATAATCTTGTGCAGAGTATGCAAGCGACGAGAAAAATGTATTACTGATGTCCGGAACAATCATACCAACAAATTTGTTTTGCATTTTCAAACACCTTCATAAATTATCAATCAGCATATCGCCGACAGAATTATAAACTTTTTTAGCGGCTTTGTACATAAATTCAGCAGCATTTTTCACAGTGTAACCGTTGAATTGATTGATCATCGGCAGATCATTCTTATCATCACCAATCACGAACAGCGGACAATCTTGCCACTTCATCAGTTCGATCAATTTAGCAACGCCGAATTTTTTATTGATACCGTTAATGTTAATATCTAAATAATTTCTATTCTGATTGCCGCCGAGCGTCGGAATATTTTTTTTGAGAATTTCAATCGCCTCAACAGGCTCATCAATATTATCAAATTCAATTCCGAACTGTACAACGTCATCACGCTTAACGACTTCATCAAGTGAAATTTTCGGAATAAGTTCATTCGGCATTTCAGGATAAGGACGAATTGCAAAAATTTC